>PXDA01000059.1 GCA_003566505.1 Mollicutes bacterium | reverse complement strand
TTCTTTAGCACATAATTGCAAAATAGCCAATATGTGTTCTAAATGAGAATGAACGCCACCATCACTTAAAAGTCCCATAACATGTAATTTAGTTTGTTTCTCTTTAGCATCATTAATTGCTTTTAATAATTGTTCGTTAGTAAAAAAAGAGCCATCAGCAACCGCTTTATTAATAACTAATAATGGTTGATAAACCACTCTACCAGCCCCAATATTCATATGCCCTACTTCGCTATTGCCCATTTGTCCTGCGGGTAAGCCAACACCTTCACCAGCAGCAACTAACGAACTCCATGGATACGCTTGCATTAATTTATCCAAAACCGGTGTATTAGCCAATGCAAAAGCATTACCTTTACGTTCTGCTCGCAATCCTAAACCATCTAAAATAGTTAAAACAACTGTTTTTTTCATCTTCCACCTCTATTTTAATTATAGCGCAAAACTAGTTTTTTTCCTACCCCCAAATAATAACTATGTTATAATAATAGTGAGGTGTTTTTTATGCTAGATGAATTTAACAACAAACCAAAAAGATATTATAGTTTAAACAAATTTTTACGTGAAAAATTTGGAAAAAAAACATTTAAAATTAATTTAAATGCCGATTTTACTTGTCCAAATCGTGATGGTACAGTTAGTTATGAGGGATGTATATTTTGCTCCGAAAGTGGCAGTGGTGATTTTGCGGGCGATAAAAATGATGATCTTATAACTCAATTTCAACAAATAAAAACCAACATTCATAAAAAGTGGCCGGATGCAGTTTATATTGGTTACTTTCAAGCCAATTCCAATACTTATGCACCAGTTAGTGAATTAAAAAATAAATACGAAGAAATTTTAAAACAAAAAAACGTTGTTGGTTTAGCAATTGCCACTCGTGCCGATTGCCTCAACGAAGAAGTTTTATCTTATTTAGATGAACTTAGTAAAAAAACTTTTCTCATTATCGAACTTGGTTTGCAAAGCATTCATCCTCAGACTAACAAATTAATTAACCGCGGCCATGATTTAAAAACTTTTAATGAAGCTGTTTATAAACTTAAAAAAAGTAACATTCATGTCGTCGCACACATTATTAACGGCCTACCCTATGAAAACAAAGAAATGATGCTAGAAACTGTCACACATTTAAATAAGTTACCCATCAATGGCATCAAATTTCATATGCTCTATATTTTAAAAAATACCCCACTTGCCAAATTATATGAAAAAGAAAAATTTCCGTTGCTCACTAAAAATGAATATATTGATATCGTTTGTCAACAAATTAACATACTAAGACCTAATATTGTAGTCCACCGGCTTACGAGTGATCCCAATTTAAATGATTTAATTGCTCCCAAATGGTTAAAAAATAAATTTCAATTATTAAACGCCATTGACGATGAATTAAGCAAAAGAAATATTGATCAAAAAAAGAATGAGTACTAACTCATTCTTTTTCAACAAACCAAATTTTACTAACATCAACACTATAACTATCTGGTGGCGGTGAAGGCATAGCAAATTTCACCAATAAAGGAACATTAAAACCAATTCCAAAGGCGACACAAATTCCTGGTTGTAAAATACGCAAAGTTTTCACTGTTTCTTCGGTTATATTAGGAACCATTTCTTTAATATACTGAATATCGATTGGATGTAACATTTTAAAAATCAAAAAATTAGAACATTGTGATAAAGTTGTTTCCGAAAGTTCAGAGGGTCTTTGCGAAATCAGACCTAACATGACGCCATATTTTCTTCCTTCTTTTGTAATACGCTCAAAAATGTTATAACCCAATAAATCAACGTCACGATCATTTTGCACATAACGGTGCGCCTCTTCTAAAACAATATGAAACGGTTGATTACCACGTTCCTCATTTTCTTTGGCATAATCAAACAATAATTTCGAATAAATTTTTGTAATTGTTTTCGCCAAACGATCATCAACATAGTTTATATTAAAATTAACAATTTGTGCCTTCTGACCATTTGGTGCCGTTAATAATTTTTTAATAAATTTTTCACGACTAATGTATTCTGGATAATCAAAAAACATACTATAATCACTATTTACTAATGAATGTAGCCTTACACGCAAAACATTAGCCTCGTCATAAACTTTATCACTTTTTAAAATCCCTTCCGAGATTAAGGCAAATTCAAAAGCATCTTGTAAATCTTTTAAGGTATATTTAAAACTACCATCAGGAAGTCCTAATTCTAAATCTTCACCAACCAAATTTTCTAAATAGTTCATTAATAGTTCGACATCACGCATTTTGCCACTACTATCAATTAATAATAATTGCCGTAACGGTCTTGTATAACCTGGTTGTACGATTTTAACTTCCAAATCAATATCTTTCGTATTATAATGCGTTAAAATAGAAATAATTTGATCACGCACTTGAGCGGCCGGACGACCACTTGATAAAATATCTAATAAAGCCCGCGCAATAATATCATTTTTATGTTTTAAAACTTCCGCTTCATCACGGCCAAAAACATTAATTAATTTTAAAGCTTTTTCAATGATGGGCAGTTGACTGTGCCGATCAGCACCAAGCAACAAAGCAATATCATCAACCCCCATTAGCCACAATGGAATTTTTAAAACTTCCGCATCTTCAAATTTAGTATTTGTTGTATAAGCTTTGAAATTTAAATCATCATCCTGATCGTTAATAGGCATAAAAGCAGAACGATATTCACCATAAGCATCAAAAATAAAAATATTAGATTTATAAGCAACAACTTTTTCTTTGCCCACAAATAAATTTTGTAACATACGCGCCACACTACACGATTTACCACTACCCGTAGAACCAAAAATTGCAAAATGATTACTAAAAAATTTGTTAATATCAACCCCTAAATCAACACCATCATAAATAGCACTTTTACCCAACAACAAATGCTTTTTTTCTTCATAATTAGGCATACCAATAATGAGAGGAACTTTTTCTTTCGGGACCAATTTCACATCAGCCGAAAAAGACGGCTTTTTAATAACACCAAAAACAAATTTTCCTTCAATTATTTCGCCCAATAAAATAATTGTTACATTATCTTGACTAGCATCAATAACCTCACCTATTATTTTATTTTCGCCATCATCTAGTAACACATAATAATTAATAATATTAGTATTTTTCCCTGTTGCAAAATTCATACTTACCGTTACAATATTTTCATAAATACTTGTAATTCGTCCCAGCATTTTTTTCACCCACCTATTACTATTTTCCATTATATCATTTTTTTTATAAAAAAAATATCATTTAACTAAATTAAAGGTTTACGCGTAAAGATAGTTGCATATGTTGGTATATCATAGAAAATTTCGCCCGCTTTTTGCACACTAATAAAACCTAATCCCGGAATAACTATTTCTTTTTTTTCTGAAATAGTTATTTTTTGCTTTAAATCTACCGTTTGATAATGACGATGAAAATGTGCATTTTTAAAATAAAATACTAAAACATTGGGCTGGCGGACAAAAAAAGAAAACTGATTGTTAACTATTATTGTTTGATCTTTTTTTATTTGATAAATAACGGGATTAATAACCTTTTCTTGTTTTAATTTTTTTAGCTCATCATGCGCCAAATGATGAATGATATTTTTCTCATCAATTATCCCCGGCGTATCAATCAATTGCAAATTCTGAGTAGCATCAATTGTTACCAAAGCCCTCGTTGTCGATGGTGTAACACTTGTTAAAAGTTTCCCATCAGTATAAAAATAATTATATAGCAGTTTATTTATTAAAGTTGATTTGCCAGCATTAACAAAACCAATAAAATAATTGCGCCGATGTTTTTGAATCTCCTTGTATAAAACATCCATATTATAATTTTTTTGCGCACTAACAACCATTGTTCTTTTAAATCCTTGCTGTTTAAAATAAGTCATTAATTTTTGATCATCAATTTTACTTGGCAACTGATCTCTTTTTGTTAAAACTAAAGTAATATTATTAAAACGTTCAAACATTTTAAAATCTTTGGGAATATCCATAATATCTACCAACAACAAAACATGTTCATCATTATTGATTTTTGCTAAAGTTTTTAAAACTTCTTCCTTTGTAACATCAGCTGCTAAAATTTGTCCATAATGCTTTAAACGAAAACAACGATAACAATATTTTTTTGCACTACCAACCCCACAACCAACACATTTACTCATAATAACGCCCTTTCGTAAACATTCCCTTACGATACATTTTATTCATTTTTCGTCTTTCTTGCCAACGATTTATTTTAGTAAAAAAAGAATCACGCGTGCTAATCGGATTAACCAATATAGTTACAATTCCAACGTTATTGCCCCCTAAAATATCAGTTTGTAATTGATCACCAACAATTGCCACTTCACATTCCTTGTATTTATATTTGTTCAGAATTTTATTAAAACCATAACTTAACGGTTTAAATGCCAAAGCCTGATACTCAACATCCAATTCATTAGCAACCTTTTTGACACGCCCTTCTAAAGCATTAGAAAAAATAACAATATGAAATTGTTTTTTTAATTCTTTTATTTTTTTGCGAAGTTTATCATTAACAACCGTTGTATTAGAAGGAATTAGAGTATTATCCAAATCTAACAAAAGACACTTGATACCAATTTTAGCTAATTTATCATAGTCAATAGTATAAATGCTTTTTTGATATATATCGGGCACGTATTTTTCCATAATATCCTCCTCTTAGTGCTTTCGTTAATTATAGCATAATCTTTAATAAGCAAGCAAGCAAAAGCATTTGCTATACTTTAAGTGGCTTATCTTGTTGATAAACAATTCCTTTTTGTAAGGCTACTTCCGCTTTTTGTAATTCTTTACCAACATCAAGCGCATGATCAATGCGACTAATCAAGGCATAATGTTTAAGCAAAGCAATTAATTTATCGGCACGATTTTCAGCAAAACTAATTAATTCTTGATTATCATTACTATAAAAAGTAACATTAATTTTATCTTGCACTTTAATAACAAAGTACCCTCTTAAATCTTTATCCTTAAGCTCATCAAAAGGGATCGGTTTACTTTCCCAAAAATGACACCTAACTACTTGCAATGCATTATGCCAATCTTGTTCATAAATATGAGCAGAATGAGAATTAATTTGTAAATTTCCTAACTGAAACCCCAACTTATCACTAATTTTCTTTTGCAAAATGCGCAAACCAAAGGCATTAGAAAGCGCCGCTTTAAAAATATCATGACTACGAACAGTAACTAAAAAATGTAACCGACCATTAGTTTGTAATGCTTGTACTTGTGTGATACAAGGTGGTTCATCCGAAAATGAATCAACCGCCGGTACTAGAGTTGTTGCCACAGCCCGCCTTGAATTAGGTGAGGCTTTTAATTGTTTAATAATCACTTCTTCAATTTGATTAAAACTTTTATCTAATAATGGATACTGTAATAAACGATTACCATAAGTATAAGCGATTCCTTGTTGTTTTTCCGCTGACAAAAAAATTTGCGCATATTGACGAATGTTTTTTTCTACAGCACCAGTTAATTTCCGTAAATCCTCCGGCCACGCTTCTGCAATATTTAAATTCAAATCATCAGGATTTTCATCACTAATAAGCCAATTTACCCCTAATAACTCTCTTTGCTGATAGCCATATTGGGTTCCTTTAATAATGCCATAACGCATTATACGCTCTACCACCCTTAACCAAACTTCAATAATATTAGAGCCCCGAACTAGAAAACCAATTTCTTCTGAAGGAAAAGGTTTTTCAGAAGTAACAACCGGATCAGGAAAAGAAACCGGTTTCATATATTCACTTTTTACTACTTCTTCTTTACCAATTATCGCTGTTAACTTATCTAAATCATACGCACTAACATCAATTAATTCAACATTTTCGATAATCATCTTTACCGTATCCAAATCAATTTGCTCATCTAACTGAAAGGTAGTTCCTACTATCTTCCCCTCTTCATCAAAAGCCAATTGCCAAACTTTTTTTAAAATTTCCGCGCCCATGACACCAAACTCTGTCTTTGAAAGTTTACCATAACCCCATAAATATAGTTTATTAATTTGGGGATTTAAAGCTAAATTGCGTAAAATTATATTAACACCATTACGACTATACAAAGTACCAACAATAGCTGCCTTATCTTTAATCTCATCAATTGCTAACAATTTATCAGTTTCATT
>PXDA01000055.1 GCA_003566505.1 Mollicutes bacterium | reverse complement strand
TTCTTTTTTCGATAAAACGCTGCCATAATTCCTCCTTTTAATCAATATCAGCATCATCTAAGGCGATGCTATCTCCCATATTACTATACATATCATCTTGATTTTCTAAATCTTGATATTCTTCTTTTGATTGTTCAAAATCATACGGATCAGGTCCACTATCATTTCCTTCTTGTTGGCGACGTTGTTCAGCTTGTGCTTTTGTTTCCAAAAATTGCACATTATCTGCTTGCACATCAAAAAAGTATCTTTTATTACCATCTTTATCCGTAGATGATCCGGTTTGAATTCGACCATCAATCGAAACCAAACTGCCCTTATCTAAATAATTACAAACAATTTCTGCTTGTTTGCGCCATGTTACTATATTAATAAAATCTACCTCGTCACGATTAAAGGTACGTGTTACCGCTAAGCCAAAACGTGCAAATGGCACTTGTGAATTAGTATAACGTAATTCTGGTTTATTGGTTAACCGCCCTACTAAATTTACTCGGTTCATCTTATCCCTTCTTTCTTTTTATTCGCCTTTGCGCGTTACTAAATGACGAATAACTTCATCACTAATTGACGCCACGCGATCAAATTCTCGTGTTGTACTATCATCACTAGCTTCAATTTCATATAGATAATAATAACCTGTTTTGAAGCCTTTTATTTCGTATGCTAATTCTTTATTACCAATTTCTTTTGCGTTGACAACTTTGGCTGTTGTATCACTTAAAATTTTATGATATTTTTCTACAGCCTCCGTTCTTTCCTCATCACTTAAAGTTGGTTTTAGAATCATTACTACTTCATATCGCATTTTGCTACACCTCCTTATGGTCTCTTGGCAATTACTTGCAAGGGGAGTAATTAATACTCGGCTTTGATTATAGCAAACTATTGCGTGCTTGTAAAGTTTAATACTAATAAGTTTATATTTTTTTTACCACAAAAAAAACTTCGCATTTAAGTTTTGCAAAGTTTATTTGTTTTTCATTATCGTTTCGAAAATTGTGGACCTTTTCGCGCCTTTTTCAAACCAGGTTTTTTTCGTTCTTTTTTACGATCATCACGTGTTAAAAAACCCGCTTTTTTTAATAATTTACGAAAATTATCTTCCGTCTCTTCATTAACAGCATCAAATTCTAATAAAGCCCGCGCAATACCTAATCTTGCCGCGCCTGCTTGACCATTAAATCCGCCACCATTAACTTTAATATCAAGATCAACCGCGTCAGTAGTTTGGGTAATTTCTAAAGGTTGCATAACATCTAATACGTTTGTTTCGTATGGAAAAAATTCCCTAACATCAACGCCATTAACAATTATCTTGCCCTTACCTTTAGTTAATTTAACTTTGGCGATTGATTGTTTGCGTCGGCCAATGCCTTCATATACTTTCTTTTTCATTTTTCCCTCCATTACTCAACTTTCATTTCCTTTGGTTTTTGTGCTTGATGATTGTGCTCTGCTCCTTTATAAACATATAGTTTGCGAAACATTTGCCTTCCTAAGCGGTTTTTCGGAAGCATGCCTTGAATTGCTCTTTCAACCATTTCTTCAGGATACTTATCTTTCATAACACTTGCTTTTCTTTCTCTAATGCCACCTGGATAACCACTGTGATTATAATAAACTTTTTTATTTAATTTATTACCAGTTAGTTTTACTTTTTCCGCATTAATTACAATAACAAAATCACCATTATCATTATGCGGTGTAAATTCTTTTTTATGTTTGCCACGCAAAAGTGAAGCAGCTTTAGTCGCTAATCTTCCTAGGGGCAAGTCAGTTGCGTCAATAACAAACCACTCACGAGTTATCGCTTCTTTTGGTTGCATATATGTTTTGTTCATAATATCTTTCCTTTCCTATTATTTTACTATAGAAATAGTCCCAATATTTCTATTGCAAATTAGAAAATGTACCAAGTAGCATTGTACTAAATTTAAAGGGAATTGTCAACCAAAGAAATATTAAATTTAATCATAATAAACTTTTTTCAAATACAAGCCACAAGCGGGAGCTTTTATTCCTGCTTGGCAACGATTTTTACTATCTAAAATATTCGTTATTGCATCAGGCGTTATTTTTTCTAAACCAACTTCGGTTAAAGTTCCAACCATATTACGAACCATATATCTTAAAAAACCACTGCCAACAATACTAATTTTTATTTTACTACCTTGCTTTTTTACCACTACCTCATGAATTATTCTTACACAATCATCCTCTTTCCCCTTCTTACAAAAAGAAGAAAAATCATGTGTTCCTAAAAAACATTGGCTTGCTTGTTGCATTTTAACAACATCTAATTTTTTATTTAACTGCCAAACATAATCTTTTTCAAAAACATTATAAGTTCCAGTATTAATAAAATAAACATACTCTTTTTTAATAGCATCAAAGCGAGCATGAAAATTAGCTTTTTTTTGCACTTTTTTAACATAAATATCTGGCGGTAAAATGGTATTTAAGGCTTTTTTTAATGCACTTGTTTTTATATTAATATCCAAATCAAAGTGGGCTACTTGATTATAAGCATGCACACCAGTATCAGTTCTGCCACTCGGAGTAACAGTTACTGGTTTTTTATTAATTTTCTCTAAGGTATCTGCTAATGTTTGCTGCACTGTTTTTTGATTTTTCTGTTTTTGAAAGCCAAAATATTTACTACCATCATAACTAAATATTATCAAAAATCTCATCCTATCACCAACCGATAAATAATTGCGGTTAAAATAGTCAAATGAATCGCCAAGATATATACATCAAAAAATCTTATTTTCGGAATATCATAAAAAGTACGATCTTTATTTAAATTATATAGCCTTTGCGCCATAGCATTAGAGATTATTTCCGCTTTGCCAAATGACTTTAAAAAAGTGGGCTGGATGATTTGCACCGCATTCAACGCTCTTTTTTGATAACTTAATTCCTCATTAATAAACCGTGCTTTTTGCGCCCTAACAACATTATCAGCTGTATCAAGCACCACTGGTATAAAACGAATAGCATGAACAAAACTAAGTGAAACTTGTTTTACTGGTACCCGAAAGAGTAAAAGGGGGCGCATAAATATTTCCAATCCTTTCGCTAATTGATTCGGCGAAGTGGTTAACGTTAAAAGCGAAGAATAAAAAACAATTAAAATCAAGCGAAAAAGGGGGAAAAGTGCTTCAGTGAATGAATCGTGAAACAAGAAACTAAAAATAGCTATCGTAATAATAAAATATTTCAAAGTCCAAAGCACTTGACCATAAATATATAAAGGAACGCGACTCATCAGTGCTAAGAGCAAGACAAATAAAAGTAATAAGAAAAGAAAAACAAAATCTTTAAACAAAACCACAATTAAGACATAAGAAAAAGTACATAAAACCTTAATAAAAGGATTCATTTGGTGAATTAAAGATTTTTTATGATAATAACGTCCTATCGTAATATTATTTAACATAGCGATACATATCCTTTAATAAATCATTAACATCATCGCGATAGTCCAATTGTAAATTTTTCTTTTCATTAATTTTTTGCGTTAAACTAACAATGCGCGGTGGTATAATTTTATATTTTTGAAGTTGTGCTGTATCAGATAACAACGCTATTTTCTCGCCTTCCGCTACTAGTTTTTTATCATACAAAATATAAACATAATCGACAAAATCATAAACAAAATCAATATCCTGACTAACAACAATAATAGTTTTTTGATACTTTTGTTTTAAAATACGCATTAAACGAATTAAATTGTTTTTGCTATTACGATCTAAACCAACCGTTGGTTCATCAAAAATAATCATATCCGGATTAGTAATCAAAATAGCAGCAATCGCCACTTTTCTTTTCTCGCCATTACTTAAATGATGGGGATTTTTTTCTAAATAATCATCATCTAATCCCACCATCTTTAAAACATCGGAAATCTTTTTCTCTTCTTTTTTATTTTTTAAACCATATTTTAATTCCGCATAAACAGTGGCACAAAAAAATTGTTGATCAGGAAACTCAAAAACAAAACCGATTTTTTGATTATCCGTTATAGTAACAGTACCACTACTCGGTTTTTGAAATTTAGTAATAATTTCAATTAAGGTCGTTTTGCCACTGCCACAAGGTCCGATAATAGCATTTATCAAACCATTCTTTATTTCCATATTAATATTCTCTAAAACAACATTATCACCATAAGCTGCTTTAATATTATCTAATTTTAAACCCATATTTTTTTCACCATCTCATCCATATCAAGCACAATTTCATCCAATAAATTATAGTATTGTAATTTTAAAGATAAGGAGATCATAAAAGGAATTTCCACCCCTAATTGATTTAAAATTTTCTCTTCCTGTAACACCTTATAAGGATGCCCACGCAAAACAATTTTACCATGATCTAAAACAACCATATGATCTGCCTTAACAATTTCTTCCAAATTATGGGTAACCATAATAATAGTCATATTACGATCTTTACGTAATTTATTAATTAAAGACAAAATATGCTCTTTTTGCGCGAAATCGATTCGATTTAAGGTTTCATCCATTAAAACCACTTCTGGTTCGTGGGCAAGCATAGCTGCAATGCAAACAATTTGTTTCTCCCCACCTGATAACTGATGCGGACTTTTATGAAGCAAATGTTCTATTTGCAACTCTTGAGCAATACTTTTTACCTTCTCGGCAATTTCTTGCGGTGTTTTTTTCTTGTTTTCTAAAACAAAAGCAATTTCGTCTTGAACCGTTTCCGAAATAAATTTATCATCTGGGTTTTCGGTTAACAAATAAATCTTTTTATAATATTCTTGATGCGTCTTTTCTGTTAATATTTGATTATCAATCAAAATAGTCCCCTGATGTTGCAATTCACCCATTAATAATTTTAATAAAGTGCTTTTGCCCGCACTATTAGGACCAACAATAGACGTCCAACTACCCCGTTTAATTTTTAGATTAAATTTTTCTAAAACGGGCTTTTCTAAATAAGCAAAGGATAAATTTTCAATTTTTACAATTTCATCCATAACATCCTCCTAAGTTTATTATATAATAAAAGTCTATTTAAAATAGACTTAAATTGTCAAAATTTTTTCTTTCGCACGCGCTCGAGAAAATCTTTGAAACACTTCTTGTGCAATTACCTCATTGTTAACTTCCGCTGTTTGCTTTATTTCATAATGTTTTTTATAAAATATATTTTCCATTTGTTCACGAATTTCATGATCACTAAAAACTAATACCGAATCTAATAAAAGGATGCGCATTTGAAACTTCTTTTTCTTTTCAATATCTTCTAATTCTTGATCATTCCATTGCAACATGTTTTCAAAAAATTCTGCACCTAAATTATAAGAAAAATCAGCAATTAAAAACTTTTGCACTCTTTCATCAATTTCTTCTTCATTGGCCATTTGTGTCATTTTACTTTTCACAGTTGATTCCTTTTCTTCGTGTTTTACTAACATTTCATTTGTATTGGCATAAGTAGCAAAAATTTTATATTTTTCATCAATTAATTTTTCCTTTAATTTTTGATCTTCCACATTATTAATATGCTTATCAAAAATACGCATGTAAACATTAAACAAATCTTCCGAAAATGCTTGAAATAACCGCGCATACTTAAAATCTAATAGACGAAATTCCAAATGAGAAAATTCTGGCATAACGTGCAAAATATTAATGTTTGCCTCATCTTGATAGCGTTTATTGTATATAAACATATTGCGAAATAAACGACTAAAAGCCACGCCCTTTAAATTATGAGCCATTTGAAACTTACTTGGATTTTCAATTATTTCCAAAATAATTTCTTCACATGAGGGATCATTACACATTTTTTCGCACAAGCTTTTTTCATGTTGTAACAATTCATCTAACAAATTAATATATTTCATATAAAAATCATTATCATAATCGCCTACTTTTTCAATATGATTAATTTTTTTCAAGATATTCAAAATCCTTTTGATTACAATAATGGTTTTTTGCATTTTTTTAAAACCTTGTTTATTTTTTTTCATGGCCTCACCTCACAAACGGAAGATTAGTCTATCATAAAAAGCGAAAAAGAACAAATTACTTTTTCTTTTGGAAAACGATATCAAAAATTTCATCATAATTTTTGACCGTAATATACTCAATCTTCGATTTTATTTCTTGCGGCACTTCTTCAATATCTTTATTATTACCCGCTGGGATAATAATCTTTTTTACTTTACTCCGAAGCGCGCCAATACTTTTTTCTTTTAAGCCTCCAATCGATAAAACCCGG
>PXDA01000032.1 GCA_003566505.1 Mollicutes bacterium | reverse complement strand
GAAACCCCCTCTTCAGCGTTTAATGTTTCTACAGTCCAGCCTTGCTGATCAGCATATCTTGTATACATGCGATATAAATCGCCAGCAAAAATATTAGCTTCATCACCACCAGCGGCGCCTCTAATTTCCACAATAACATCACGCGAATCATTTTCATCCTTAGGTGTTAAATATTCCTTTATATCGCGCATCAATGCTTCTTTCTGAGTAGTTAATTCTTTTATCTCCATATCAGCCATTTCTTTTAATTCATCATCATCACGCAATTGTTCAGCTTCTTGCAATTGTTTTTCAATTGCACTATATTGATACCAAAAATCATAAGCAGATTGTAGCTTTGCCTGTTTTTTATTTAAAGCAGCCAACTTTTGATAATCATTTTCTTGCGCCACTTTCTCTATTTCTTTAGTTATTTCTTCATATTCATTTTTTAATTCTTCTAATTTATTAAGCATGTTTTCATTCCCCTCTAACAACCATATTATAACACAATTTTATATGCAAGAAAAAAACTGTTTGCACAGTTTATTCTTCTAATTCATCTTCACTAATAATAGTGAGTTCACTTAATTCATCTTCTTCTTCTTCACCTTCATCATCAAAATCTTCCATTTCATCATCTTCTTCTTCATCTAAAGCATCATCAATATCTTCTTCTAATGTTCCCTCAATTTCTTCCTCATCTTCTTCTTCATCAATTTCATCTTCTTTATCATTTGGATAATTTTCACGCAAATCCCACTCTTTTTCATCTACTAATTTAAAACGCTTATCTAAATTCAATGCGGTATAATAATCAGCAATTGATTCCAAATAATAATCTTCTGAATAACCCAACAAATCACATATTTCACGGAAAATTTCTGCCGTTGTCATACGCATCTTTCTTTCTTTTAAAATTTCATACGTCAAATCATTATGTGAATATTGCTCTAATTCTTCCTTATTTTTATCTTTTAAAGCCATTTTTACCCTCCTACATTTTTTTTGGTGCTTCGACACCTAATAACGATAAACTTTCTTTTATCACTGATCCTACTGCTTCACAAACTAGTAACTTAAATTGTATATAATTTTCATCACCTTCCATAATTCGTTCTTCAGCATACCACTTATTAAAATCTTGTGTCAAAGTTAAAACGTATTTTGCTACTTGCGATGGATCATAATCATTTTTAGCTTTTTCTATTATATTAGAAAAATTATAAACTTTAAAGACTAAATACCAAATTAAATCATTTATCACGATATTTTCCATTGTAATTGACATTTCTTTTTTATTTTTTAATAAAGATTGTATTCGCGCGTAAGTATACTGAACATACGGACCCGTCTCACCTTCAAAACGCAAAATATCATCTAAATTAAACTCAACATCATTAGTACGATAATGTTTTAAATCATTAAAAATAACAGCGCCAATACCAACTTTTCTCTTTAATTCATAATCATTAGTATAAGAACTAACTTTTTCAATTGCTTCTTCCAAAACATCATGCAATTTAACTGTTTTACCATGTCTTGTCGACATTTTTTTGCCATCTTGTAATATCATACCAAAATTAACATGAAATATATCATCAGCAAAGTTATAGCCCATTTTTTTAATAATCGCTTTTAACTGTTGAAAATGTAATTGCTGTTCATTCCCAACCACATATAATGCCTCAGCAAAATCATAAGTCTTTTTGCGATAAAAAGCGGTCGCTAAATCACGCGTAATATATAAAGTAGCGCCATCTTGCTTTTCAATTAATGCTGGCGGTAACTGATCAAAAGTAACTACTTTCGCACCTTCACTATTTGTTAAAATATTTTTATCATCTAATTCTTCGATTACCTTTTGCATTTTATCATTATAAAAAGCTTCGCCATCATAAGTATCAAAATTATCAATACCTAACAACTGATAAGTTTTCATAAATTCTTTCAGTGATTCTTCACGAAACCAACGCCATAAATTAACGCACTCTTCATTACCTAATTCTAATTGACGAAAATAATAACGTCCTTCATCACTTAATTTTTCATCATTTTGTTCTTCTTGATGAAAACGAACATATAACGCAGTCAATTCATCAATGGGATTTTTCCGAATCTTTTCTTCATCACCCCATTTTTTATACGCCGCTATTAATTTTCCAAATTGCGTTCCCCAATCACCAAGATGGTTAATGCCTACTACTTGATAACCGCACTTTTGACAAATGTTGCGCAAAGCATTACCAATTACAGTACTGCGCAAATGACCCACACTAAAGGGCTTGGCGATGTTTGGTGCTGAATAATCAATTACAATTGTTTTTCCCCCCCCAAAAGATAATTGCCCATAACCATCATGATGTGCTTCTGCTAATACTTTTTCGGTTATTCCTGCGCGCTTTAAAAAAAAATTTAAGTAACCACCAGCAATTACCACCGAATGATAATCACCTTTTAAATTTTCCTTTATTTCACTTGCAATTTGTTGCGGTGCTTTTTTTAAAATTTTTGCAAACCCAAAGCAAGGAATTGCTAAATCACCCATGCTACGTTCTTTGGGCTGTTCAATTATAATATCTTCATAGGCCACCTTTTTTTGTAAAGCATTATAAACATCCGTAATAATTTTTTCCTTTTCAATCATTCTTGCACCTCATAATTTATCCAACAACTAATTTTATTTAAATCTTCTATAACATAAAACATATTAACATAATTATCACCAACCGCAAAATCTTCACAACTAACCCGTAATTTTAACTGCATTGCTGTCTTTAAATCTTCATAAAGACCATAAGACTGATTTTTTTGTAATTTTATAGTGATTTTATAATCATTATTTGATTTTGTCAATATGATATAGTCACCCGCCCATTTAATATTGATTAAAAAACCACCATCAAAATAAGATATTTGGTTTTCATTTAATTCACCAACAAACTTTTTACGAGAATTTTCTTCCGGTGAATCTAATATAACTTCCATATTTATTTTCGCCATCTAATACTCCTGTTGGCATTATAACATAATCACCTAAAAAATACACAAAAAAATAGTTAATTAAAACTATTTTTAAAATACAGTCAATCTATTTCTACAATTTCCCATTCATTTATTGTAATTAATTCCGCATATTCACCTGTTTTTACCAAGGCAGCATTAGCATCATCGGTATCAATATGTAATTCCATTTGGTAAGTATCTTTTATTTTTACCGAAACACCTCGCAAAATGGTTGGTTTGATGGTTCCAAGTTTAATATCAACAAGATCAGTTGCTTTAATATTATATTTTTCCGCTTCCGAAGTATGCAAATGAATATGACGATTTGCGATAATACAGCCCTCTTGTAAAACTACCTCACCTTGCGGTCCAATTAATTTAATTGATGCGCTACCAGCAATATCTCCAGAAGCTCGTACTGGTGGATCAACACCAAGATAAAAAGCATCTGTTTTCGAGATTTCTACTTGCGAAAAACCATTTTCGGGGCCTAAAACGCGCACGTTTTTTAATTCATGCTTCGGACCTACTAGATCAACGGTATATTCGGTAGCATATTGTACTGGCTGATATAATTCACGAAAACGCTCTAATTTATAGCCCACCCCAAATAAAATTTCCATATGCTCTTTTGTTAAATGGGCGTGGCGAACCGAAACACCAATCGGCACTTTCATCTTCATTAGGACCCCTCCTTATTATCTTTATTGTAACACGAAAAAATGATAAATAGCAATTAAAACAAGTAACTACTTGACATTAAAAACTACACTACTTTTTTTCTCTAATTTTAATATGAGCCTCACGAAGTTGCATTTCACTTACAGTCGAAGGCGCACCCATCATAAGATCTTGACCATTAGCATTCATTGGAAAGGCGATTGTTTCCCGAATATTATCTTCCTCTAACAATAACATAATAATGCGATCTATTCCCGGTGCCATTCCGGCATGCGGTGGTGCTCCATATTGAAAAGCTTGATACATGCCACCAAATTTTTCTTGTAAATCTTTTTCATTATAACCAGCAATAGCAAATGCTTTGCGCATTATTTCTAAATCATGATTACGTACCGCACCAGTAGCAAGTTCAACACCATTACAAACAAAATCATATTGATTAGCTAAAACCGTTTCTGGTTGCTCCAATGCTTTTAAACCACCTTTTGGCATACTAAAAGGATTGTGCGTAAAATCATACCCTTCGGTTTCTTCATTCCACTCATACATTGGAAAATCATTAATGATGCACCAAGCAAAACGATCTTTGTCAATTATATCTAGTTTTCGTCCTAACTCTGTTCTAATTAATCCAGCATATTTATTAACTAACTTACGATCAGCAATAAAAAATAAAACACTTCCTGCTTTTAAATTGCACTCCTTAATTAAGGCCTCGCGTTCTTCAACACTTAAAAACTTATCAATTGGTCCCGCAAATGACATATCATCATTAACTTTAAAATAACCAATCCCTGGCATACCAATACTAGTGGCATAATCAACTATTTCATTAAACCAAGAATTTGGTTTATCAGCGATTTCGGCGGCGACAATACCACGAACCGGCACACCACGAAAAGGCTTAAAATCTGTTTCCTTAAAAATTTCACTTAAATCTATTATCATTAACGGATTACGTAAATCTGGCTTATCAGTGCCATATTTTAACATCGCCTCTTCATAAGAAATGCGTACAAAAGGAGGCTTATCAACTTTTTTATCCGTAAATTTTTTAAACGTTTCATAAAATATTTTTTCACCAATTTGATAAACATCTTCTTCATCAGCAAAACACATTTCAAAATCTAATTGATAAAATTCACCATAAATACGATCTCTCCGGGCATCTTCATCACGAAAACAAGGTGCAATTTGAAAATAACGATCAAATCCACCTACCATTAATAGTTGCTTAAACTGTTGTGGAGCTTGCGGTAGTGAGTAAAATTTGCCGTGATGTTTGCGCGATGGAATAATAAAATCACGCGCCCCCTCAGGACTAGAAACGGTTAAAATCGGAGTTTGAATTTCTAAAAAATCATTTTTAACCATTAATTTTCTCAAGAAATCAATTACTTGACCTCGAAAAATAATATTATTTTTTACCTTATTATTACGCAAATCTAAATAGCGATATTTCAATCTTGTATCTTCATGATTATTACGTGAAGTTTTCACATCAAAGGGCAGGGTGTTTGGCGCTTTGCTTAAAACTTCAATTTTATCAACTAAAATTTCAATTTCACCCGACAATAATTTAGCATTAATATCATCTTCAGCTCGTTTTCGCACCACACCTTGAACCATAACAACCGATTCACGATTAATCCCATCAAAAACACTACTGTCATTACTAACAATTTGCACATTTCCTTTCACATCGCGAATATCTAAAAATATGACACCGCCATGATCACGAATATTTTCAACCCAACCAGCAATAATAACTTCCTCTTTAATATTTTTTTTTGTTAATTCCCCACCATAGTGCGTTCTAAATTTACTCATTTTTTTCTCCTCTCCAATTCTTCCTTAATTAGTTTTAAAGTTACTTTCGGATCTGCTTGTCGATTAGTTTTTTGCATTACTTGGCCGACAAAATAATTAGCAACAAAATCACGTCCAGCATAATATTCTTCCGCTTGCTTCGGATTTTCATCAATTGCTTGCTTAACATGCGAAAGTAATTCATCTTCATCGTCAATTTTTTTCACATTTCGTTCCTTAATAATAACCATCGGATCGATTCTTTTAGCATTTGCTTCATAAATTATTTTTTTGGCATTTATTTCTGATAATTCACCTTTAATAACTAAAGAAACAACCTGTGCCAGCATCTCAGCCGTAATGTAATATTCATCCAAAGTAATTTCGAGTTTATTTAAAGAACCTAAAACAACTGTCGAAACCCATTTCGCCATAACGACTGGTTCATTACACACCGCCAACGTTGCTTCATAATAATCCGCAATCGCCCGTTTTTTGGTCAAAACCGTAGCATCATAAAACGATAATTGATATTCCTCTTGATAATATTTAATTCGCTCATATTGTAAAACGGGCAGGGTATTTTTAATTTGTAAAAGCCATTTTTCATCAATATTAACTGGTGGCAAATTAGGTTCAATAAAATATTTATAATCAACGGCATCAACCTTATCACGCATAGCATAAGTTTTTAAATCGCTGCCAACGCGACGTGTTTCCTGTAATACCACCTCTCCTTTTTCTAACAAAGCACATTGTCTTTTTATTTCATATTCAATGGCCGCTTTAACATTAGTAAAAGAATTTAAATTTTTTATTTCCACTTTGGTTCCTAATTTTTCATCTTTGGAAACCGATACATTGACATCACAACGCATCTGTCCTTTATCGGTTTTTGCTTCACTAATATCACAATATAAAACTAAATCGCGTAACGCTTCTAAAAAATTTATCGCCTCTTCAGCAGAATTTATACAAGGTTCAGTAACAACCTCAATAAGCGGTATCCCCGAACGATTATAATT
>PXDA01000004.1 GCA_003566505.1 Mollicutes bacterium | reverse complement strand
CAGATAAATAAGCAACTGGCACGCGCTTTGGATAAGAAATAACTGTTAAAATAGTCGCAAACTTATCACTAATAACAAAATCAGCTGATCGAAATTCTAACCCTTTAGGGGAAATTTGATTTTTTATATTCATCCTGTCATCACCGTCCCAAAGTTTGTTGTCATACCACCATTTAAGAAATTATCTAAAACCATTCGCAAATCATCATTTGTTGTTTGAAAAGATGTTAATCCGGCATTGGAAAAACTATTAATTAAAACGCGAATCCGTTTTTGAATTAGTTCCACATCTTTTTCCTTAAATAACAGAAAATATTCTGTATCAACAACATTATTATTCATAAATAAATTACCCTTATTAATATCCTCTGTAATTAACTTTCTTCTAATTGGATCATTAGTATTGTTATACAAAAGTTGTAATTGTGATAAGTAAACATGAATATCGACGGGACGATCGGCTGCAATAATCCAAAATTCATAATCAATAACATTATAAACATTTTTTAAATTAAAAATAATATGATATTGCGAATCCTGATCTAAAATAAAAATATTACGCGGCATTATTTTAATCCCGGCAACTTTTTCACCATTGTCCAAGTAAATCATTCCATTAGTGATATCTTTAATCGGAACCATATCGATAGTATATTTACCTCTCTTCTCGGTTATCTTCACTTAACACACACCATCCTTTCCAAATAAATTTTTGCCTTGTGGTGTAAAACTGCCAGGCATTAGCTATAAAAGTTCGCACATTGTAATAATTGGGCAATGGCATTACCAAAAAACTAGCCACAACTCCCGGCAAGACTGCTACTATGGCAACTACCATTGTTCCGGTTGGCAAAATTAGTAATAACAAAAATGAAAAAAACAAACCAGTGATAAAAATGCCAAAATCGATTGGTTTAAACAGTCCCAATATTAACAACGATCTTTTGCTATTAGCTGGAATAAAATATTGTTCGTCCATATTCCCTCTCCCCTTTCTTATTCTTTTTATATATTATTAATTTCATCAGATTTCAATTCTTCATAATCTTTAATAGCTTTTGAAAATTTCTCTTCACTTGATTCATCAATATTTCCGGCTTTACTAATATCTTGTTTACGATCATTAAATACTTTCAATGCTTTTCCAACACGTGTTTGTTTAGTTAATAAATAATCTAATCGATAGTATGCCGATTTATTTTGTTGTTCAAAATTTTCTTGTGCCTTAATGTACTTATTTCTTATATCATTATCAACCGTTATTTTACGATTCTTTAAACTATCTTCCATTTTTTGCTGTGTTTCTTGCAATCTCTGATTAACTTTATTAATCTTTGCATCATGCTCTTGTTTTTCTTCCGCTGTTTTTAATTTTGCCCGTACAGAAGGCCTTTGTAATTGTTGCAAGCGTTCATGTAACCGCGTTTCATCTTGTTCGTGTTTTACTAATTCTTGATTAAAAGATGCTCGATCTTGTTCCGATACTTTTGACAATAATTCTGATCTTTTTCGCGCCCGAGTTTGTCGTTGTTGACCAATAGTTTGAGCAAGATTTCGCTCTTCTATTCGATATTGTGATTGTAAATTATTCTCCATTGTTTTTAAATCTTTTATTGGCTGGTCAACTCTTGCCATCTCTCGTTCAATTGCTTTTTGATCCCATTTAGCAACACGCCCGATTATTGGAATTCCTTGTGCTGCTTTGACTATATCTTCAGAACGCAAACGTGCCATTTCATTACCGGTGTAATCTTTGTGTGCTTCTTGCATTCCTTTATAAACAGAATAATGTTCTTTTGCTCCTTCTGCTTCACCAGCCATTCCTATTCCTTTGCTACCCGATGAAGCCCCAACAAACATACCATGTCGCATACCACGCCATTGTGTGCCCGAAGATTTTCCGGCAATATAACCACCTGCTGCTCCACCAATAGCACCGGTTGTCAAGCCAATTGCTTTTCCAACTCCTGGTGTTGCTTTTAAACGATTTAACGGATTAAGTTCCATACTGCCCTCAAATTTAGTCCCTAATAAATCGGCAATCAAGTTTGGCAGTTGTTTTGCAAATAACAAAGCACCAACAATAACAACCACGATTACTAAATTACTTTCAATTGGTTCCCCCGTAGAAAAACGCGTAATACCGCCCATTTCTGCTTTAATTAATGATATTACAAAAATAGCAAAAAAGATGGCTATTAATCTAATAAATAAATCCAAAAATGTCATTATTGTTGTTTGCGTCCATTTTTCCAGTAATTTACTATTAGGATCAACTGAAGAAAGAATTGGTATTGGTGCAATTAATTGCAAGAATCCTAATTTAACAGTACGAATGGCAATATCAAAACAAAATGATATTAAAATTAATGCCACAATAAAAGCAACAATACCCGATATAATCCACTGATAAGAAAAAACAAATTCATTATCTTGAGTAGTAGCACCAACCAATAGACCAGACATTAAATATTCTGCATTTTGCGTTTGAATCGCATTATCATAAACATCAACCACCAGTTCCATATCAGCATCTTCACCAGCAGTAGATGAAGCTAATAAAGCTTGACGACATTCTTGTGATAACCCGTCACTTATGTAATACACGTGCTGACAACTTTCACCAACAACATCTGGATTAGGATAGAAAAATGCTGAATAAACACCAAAAGAAACTAATTGTGCATTTTCAATAGTCGGTGAATGTGGAACTCCTAAAATAAAGGTAGCAATTGTTTGATTTCTAATAATAAAAGTTTGAAAACGATAAGCTTCTTGAAATAAAATTGGTACTAAAGCCAATAATCCTAAAGCAAGAACAGCTTTTTTTACCATATTTCCCATACCAACATTACTATCAGCTGCTGCATCAGGATCAGCTAAATATCTAATTAAAGTAATAGAAATTTTAAAAAGCATAAACAATGCAATTAAAATATAGATTCGATTACCAAATAATTCTAAGATCATTTCATTAAAAACTTGCGCATCAGCAATATCCATGATTAATTCATATGAAGAATTAATTAACCATATCATAATTCGATCCATCTGCGCTAATAATATGCGAAATAATGATACTAACCATGTCCATGCAGCAGTTGCCGCTCCAGAAAGGATACCATCATTTAGAAAAAACAAATTAATGCTTTCCCCAGCATATAATATTTTATTGAAATATAATCCTAGCATTCATTTCACCTACCAAAAATTAGAAAAAACACGGGCGCTAATTACGAAATAATTCTTCCATGCAATTTTCATGTATCCCTAAAGGATCACCAAATATCTCAAAAACAACTAAAATTATCACCGGCAAAAACGCTAAAAGTGCAAAAATGCCAATTCTTTTAAAAACCCTACTATTAGCTTTTTTCAACATATCACTATCTTCACCACCACTGCCAACCACTTTTGCATAATCTAAACTAGTCATTACAATTAAAAGTGCTAATCCTATAAATAATATCATATAAAACATATATACAATAAACTCGCGAATTTCTGAATTTGCTTCTCCTAATAATTGATCACAAGTTAATTCAGTTAAGTTTAAATCAATATCAGAAGCAGCGCGCATATCAGTTAATGATTGTAATGCCTGACTATATTCATCATGTTCACTACCACACTGATAATCAGCCCCGGCAGCTTCGCGAACACAATCTTTAATATGATCATCAAATTCTTCACCATAACTAGCATGACAATTCGCCATTTCCTCAGGGTGATGTTGCTCCCAACAATTTACTAAATCATGCATTGCTTCTTCACGATCTTGTCGCGCTTGTTCTTCATCTATTTCTTGTGCTTCTTCCGAATCAATTCCTTCTGCTTTAGCAATACTAAAATGCGGATCTAATGATGACCAAAGCACGCGCACATCATTGTATGGTGTACAAGAAAGACCGGAACGATTTTGACAGCGAGAAACACAATCATCCATTGCAGCACTAAAAGAAGTACTACTAGTAATATTATCCTGCTGGCTTCCATCATAATAACACCAGCCCATACGAACCGTAGAATGATCAAACACCCAAGGACATTCGGTTGAAACAATATCATAACCGGCATCAGGCAAATTACCAATACTACTATTAATAAGCTCGTTACAAGTATCACTCACAATATGAAAATGAACATCACCATTATCCATTTCATAAAGTGATAAACTACGTGGACAGGTGCCTGTTCCGCTAAAAGAATGACCGGCACGATATTCATCTGTTTCTTTTTCAACATCAGTTGAAACACTGCCAACCGCCCCAGGATATGATGTGCGTGTTAAATTATCATCATTATCATAAGCAAATTTATAAGGAGTTCCAGAAGCATCAACACCAATATATGCACTACTATCATTTGGGTCACGATAAACACAATGATTACTTAGTTGTTCCCCATTAAGACTCATAGGACTTATAAACAAAACTCCCACAAAAACTAGAAAAGGTGATATAATTTTCCAAATCATTTTTACACTCCTATAACTAATTTTAATTATAACACAATAACATAGAATAATAAACCATTTTTTCACCATTTAATTCCTTATCTGTCAAGCAAAATGACAAAAAAAAACATTAAACAAAGTTGTTTAATGTTTTCATTTTTTATGTGTTAATTATAATCCGTTCCCGGTGCCACCAAACCATTGTGGAAAAACATCTTGCATACAAACAATAATTTGGCCTACATTTTCTTCGCCTAAAACTATTTCTAATAGACCTAAGAAAACACCGATAATAACAATAATAAAGAATACCAATCCTGCTGCTATTAAACGCTTAACGAATAATTGCTGCGCCTCTTTAATATCATCCTCTTTTTGTTGCATTACTGCCTTTCCAAGATCAACCATACCTAATACAATCAAAATAATTGGCACACCAATTTGAATAAAAGTAACAATCAGCCTTAACAGTTCTAAAATTGGGCCTTCTAACACCTCACACACATCAGTAGCCATGTCCAAAAATATCATAATTTTCCTCCTTAAACCTTTCGTTCAAAACTAAACGTTGTTAAAACAATAATACCTCAATATCATTGAAATGTCAACACTTTTCAACCAAAAATGCCCAGTATTTTGCCTTTTTTGTCATTTTCTTCATTATACTGCTTGTCAAAACCAAGTTTTTTCAAAAACATATTCAAAACCACAATATCATGCTGTCTTTCGTTTAATGGTGGCAAATTAAAAAATACCTTAGCTTTTGATTCATATTCAAAATCAAGCACATCTTTCGAACTTAGCATACTTTGGTTTAAAACCACTCTTTTATTCTTTAATTCTTGCACTTTCTTGCGATGTAGAGCAACTAATTTATTTAATTTAAGCATTGAGGGCTCGAGCAAATAAATAACTTCATTACATAACTTCGCCCCTACTTTGCTTTGATTCAAATCAATTAAAATAACATCTTTATCACGATGTTTCGTTACTAATGATTTTATTTTGTCATCATTAGCCGTTATCAATTCTTTATCTGGCAAATATGAAAAATCACGCTTATTCAATTCAATAGCTGCAACATTATAATTAACATCTAAATGTTGCTTCATTAGATAAGTTAAAGTTGTTGCTCCTGAATTAGTAGTAATATTCTCAATACCGATAATAAAAGTATCCTTACCATCTTTTTGCACTACCTTATCATCTGTTTCGTCATGTTGAAAACCACTTAAATTATGAAAATGAGCAACATCACGATAAGTATTAGGATTATTATACAAATACATAATACCATCAACATTTTTAGTAAAATTATAAATACCCATCGAAATTAATGCCGATAAATATTCATTGGAATTACTTACTTCTGTATTACCCAAATACAAAACCAATTTATCAACATCTAATGCTATCGAAAGTTTTTGCAAATTATTTATATCATTATATTCTTTTATTGCTGTAATATCAATAATCATTCTTTGATAAAAAAAGTTTTTAAATGTCGAAGCAATTTCTTCCGCGCTAAATTCACCATTCATTTCTTTAATAATTTCTAAATTTAAAGAACGAATAGAACTTTGATTTTGGTTTGTTATTATAACATTCACTTTATCACCTCAATTTATAATTGTTATCTTTTTAACTTTCCCAATCAGTGAAGGCTTTTGTTTCACCACGAACTGGAAAAGTAAAAAATCTGTCCATTACCGGAAAGTCAAGATGCAAATATACTTCGACTCGATACATATTTTGTCTTTGATGTTCATAAACGCAGTAAAAAAAATCACTATTATTATCAACATAAGTCCAACCTTCAGTAATATTTTCACGTCTTTCACAACGGTCACGTAAACTTTCGCCACGAAAATCATGAACACGCCGATATCCTGTTTCCGCCATAAAAGAATGAATTTCTGACTGCGCTTGATCATTAAAACTTTTGTGTTTTTCAATAATTGATATTACTTCATTTCTTATTTTGAATGTTCGCGAATAAATCAACGAACCAATCATTGTCATCAACAATAAAAAAATAAAAAATATTACCCACTGCATGACAAGGGTATTGCCAACT
>PXDA01000002.1 GCA_003566505.1 Mollicutes bacterium | reverse complement strand
TTTTGACAAAAAACAATTTCTTTTTCATAGATATTCTTCCTCCTATTATTATTTACATTATAGCATAAACCAAGCAAAAAAAAGCCTTTTTGAAAGACTTTTTTCTACTACTTTACACTTTTTTATGGCTGCATAGCACCAAACAACACTAGCCAAGCCAAAACTGATTTGGCTACTAAACTAAGAATAATATACACACGTTCACCATATAAATAGTCATACCACTTCCCCACTTTTTTATACTGCAAAATCATATTAACTGGAAAAGTATTAAAAGCAACAAAATATGTGCCAACTATCGCCCAAACAAACCAAGGTACCATATCAAAATTACCACTACTAAACATGTAAATTAAAATTACAATCCAAGGGGTTATCCCAGCTACTGAACCCCAAATGAAAGGCTGCCAATTGACATCTTCTTTTTTTTGGTTCATTTGTTCCATCACTAATCCAAATATATTCATCAAGGCATTTACCACAAAAATTAAAATTAATGCTGTTAATTCAAACACACCAAATAATGTCGCAATTAAAACAATCATAATTGATGAAGAAAGGGCATATTCATACCACCGGTACTTATTAATATTGTTTTTCAGTCCCGCTATATATTCATCTTTTTTATAGACAATTAAGAAATGAGCAAATGCCGATATAAATAAAAATGATGCTACTAAAATGCCAAACGGTAGTTCAAACAAATTGCGTGTCTCTGATACCAATGCCTCAGTTTGAAAATCATAAGTCAAATAAGATTGAATAATTGTTGGCGAAAACTCTGTTATTTGTTGAATAACAGACGTTGCCAAAACCAGCATAATAATGGCTTGAATTAAATGAAACACCCCCATTATTTTATTAAACCGCACTAATTTTTGATATTTTTCAGTCATTTTTTCCTCCTTTCCTTATTTAGTTAAATATTTTTTTTATTTTGATAATATTTTTTATCTTATCACCCAAACCATCAACGATAACTATATTAAAAATCATGAAAACAACAAAAGTAATAATAATCCTATTTTCACATTTATATCTTCTTACACAAATTTATTATATCATAATTTAAAGTCTTTTAGCACACCCACCTTTAGACCCATAATTTTTTTGTGTTTTCATAACTTCCTTTAAATTTTTGTAGCTTTCAGTCATCTCTGACAATGATAATTTTTTATTTTCGATAATAATTGGTATATCCTTATCAATAAATTTTTCGCCAATATGAGTAAACATCATTGTTTCTAATTCATTTTTTTGCGCTTTTTCTTGCAATCCCTCAATATGAATCATGTTTATATAATCATACATTTTAGTAGCATAATCATCAAAAACATACAATTTTTCATCTATATCATGCAAACCATAAATGGCATGGTTAACATCAAAAGCAACACCAATATTATCTTTATTATCCGTTTTATCTTTAATCAATTCCACCAATTCAATTAATTGACCCGGTGTCGATCCATATTTTCCGTTAGCTTTTACAGGATTATTCTCAATCCCAATTATTAAATTCATATCAGCTAATTTTGCATAAAAATCAGTCATATTAGATAATATTTTTTTTCTTTTTTCTTCTCCTAAAGCATTAAAATCCTTTTGTAAAATATTTGGTGGATGAATAGTAACCCTCGTCTCAGATGATAAATCACGACAAAAAGTTAAAATTTTATTTTCATTTTTTATTTTAAAATGAGGTCCTATTTTTGGCGTTGGTAGATGATAAGAAAGATCAAAATCAAAAAGTCCTAATGTTTTCATCTCCATTTGAACTATATCAACGCCTATTCGTTCGGCAAATTCAAGCAAGTTTCTTTGTTTATATTTTTTATGCGAAATCGCTATTCCAATTTTCATAACCACACTCCCACTAAGATAATACCACATTATTGCAAAACTGAAAATTTCATGTTGCTAATCCTTTTTATTCCCTTTTAAATATACTTTTCTGTCAAATTTTGCTATAATTATGCTAGGAGGTATGGCTATGAAAAAAATAAAATTATTTAGCCTTTTTTTCATACTTTTTTTAATTGCTGGCTGTTTTGGCAATGATAAAGAAGAAAATGATTTAATGGAACTTGATAATATAAAAGATGGTGATAGGGTAACAATTACCGGTCGGGTTTCTTCCTATACTGAAGGAAATTTATTTTTTACTTTAGTTGATGGCACAAATCCATATGAAGATTCATATACTATTTTTATTGATGGTGATGAGCCGATTGTAGATGGTGATTATGTGCGGGTTAGTGGTATTTGGTTAGAAGATAATAATGCTTTGGATACAGAAGATTTTAAAGTGTTGTCAGAAGAAGAAAAGAGAGCGTATTTTAAACAACGCTTTGTTTATCTGGAAACAGAAATTAAAGATTATCCAGATAACATAACTCATACTTGTGAAACACCCAAATTCACATTAAAAATTAATAATGAAGGAAAAGAAAAAATTAGCCATCAACAGTTGCACGATGAAAATTTTGAATATGCTTTTTACTATTTTATTAAAGATGAACCTCATCGAATGAATGCAGATTTCGAAGATTATGAAAAAGTTTTTGAAGAAATTTCTGATAATCATGTTGGGCATTCGGGAAATAGAGGTTTTGTTAAATTTTCAGATATCGCCCCCAACAATAGCCGTGAAGTTGAATACTGGGCGGGTGGTCGCATCGTACCTGGTGAAATGGGAACTGCTGGGATGCCAAATATATTTGAACATTATTCGGTTGGTAAAATAGAAATTAGTTTTGGTTGGGCTTTAAAAAATAATTTCGATCCAATCTTTCTTTTTGAAAGTGAGCCAGTTGAAATAAATCTTCTGAGTACAACTTGTGAAATGAATTAAATTTCATCATTTAAAAATAACAATCGTAAAATTGTTATTTTTTTTATTAATTTTAATTAAGTTCTAAATTTCTTTTTTTATAATAATTAAATCCAATCGTAACAGCAATAATTATTATAACACTCATAATTAAATATGGTAAAATAACAAAATCTTCTAAAGGTGTCCGCACATGTGAAAATGGCGATAAATTATAAAACCACTCATCAATATTAAACATTGGTCCAAAAACAGGTCCTAAACCAATTGCTATTAACATCATTAAGTAAGCAAAAGCACTAGCAAGTTTAGGTATTAAGCCAATAGCAAAAACAACTAAAGCACCAACGGTCATAATAGCAAAAGCATTAGAAACTCCTGCTTCTAACATTGTTAAAAAACTAACCTCTGCTTGTCCAATCGCGCCAATATAAATTGTTACCACTAACAAAATAATTAAAACAAATAAGTCAAATGTTGCATCAAGAATTTTCATCGCCATTAATTTGCTGCGGGTGACACCAGAAGCTAAAATATTCTCTATAGTGCCGTCAACTTCTTCTCTTCTTAATCTTAATAAAGAATTAATATAGAAAAACAGTAAACAAATAACAACAATGGAAATAATCATCGCTAAAAAATAATCGGTTGAAGAAATATCACCAAAAATATACTCTAACCCCTCTATTTCCGCTAAACCTTCCTCAAATTCATCACTAACATAACCAAATAAAAGACCAAAAGCACCAATAATTATAAGCCAAAGAATAAAAGTTTTTCTTCCCAAATTTCGCCACAAACCTAACGGTGACAAAAGATTTTTATGAGCATCTTTTCGCCCACTTTTATCGGGAATTAAGCCATGTCCAACATCTCTTTTATTAATTAACTTATAACCTATACAACTTAAAATAACAAAACTTACCAAAAAAGGAACTATTAAATACATGTTATTTTCATGAAAAACAGCCATCTGCTGATACCAACCAAAAGGTGACAAGAAAGTTATATTATGGCTTGCTACTTTAAATGTTTCGGGATTAAAATCACCTAATAAATTACCAAGCGCACTAATCGTAAAGAAAAACAATGTTGTCAACCAACCAATTTTAGAAGCCCCACTAGTTGTTTGCGATATTTGTACTGCAATTGCCATAACCCCAATCATAAAAATACCCATTAACGAAAAGGAAACACCAGTATAAAAGGAATATAATAGATCAAGATCATAAGCATATAATACAAAAGTAGTTGCAAAAATCATAAAAATATTAGCTAATAAAGTAACTATAATAGCAGCTGTTAAAGGCGCATATCTTCCCACCATTGTTGATGAAACAAGATCGGAAACACCTGTTTCTTCATTTTCCCTTGTGTGTTTATTCATCGTTTGAATAGTCATAGCAATAATTAAAATGGTCATTAAAACCGAACTACGTGCAGTGTAAAAACCACCTAAACTCAGTCCAGGACTGGGTGAATCTAACATTCTAATTGCTGGATTTGATGCGCGCATAATAATTATTTCTTTTAACGCTTCTTCATCCATCATAGTAGCATAAGCACTCATAAGCGCTAAACTTAAAATAGTTAAACCACCTAACCAAATAGCTAACCTTAAACCATCACGCCGTAAATTACTTTTGACTAATAAAAAAGTTCCTTTAAATCTATGCACTTAAATCATCTCCGTAATGATGCATAAACAACTCTTCCAAAGTCGGTGGTTTACTAATTAAGCTAACTATTTTATACTTATTTAATTCACTTAAAACTTCATTTAAATCTTTTCCCTCCACCTGAAAATGAAGTTTATTATCAACAATATTAAAATCATGAATCCGTGGATGCGAGAACTTATCAGCATCTTTTTCAACAATTACTTCTAACGATAAGCGGGTTAAATGTCTTAATTCATCGATTGAGCCAGTTTCCACAATTTCACCATGACGAATAATACTAACACGATCACATAATTTTTCTACTTCCGCCAAAATATGACTTGAAAGTAAAACAGTTTTTCCTTCTTCTTTTGCTTCCCTAATACATTTTTGAAAATTCATTTCCATTAAAGGATCTAAACCACTTGTTGGTTCATCCAAAATATATAATTCCGCCTCTGATGCAAGAGCAGCAATCAACGCCACTTTTTGACGGTTTCCTTTTGAATAAGTACGACATCTTTTTGTAGGATCAAAATCAAATAATTTAATCAAATATTCTTTTTTATCCCGATTTAAACCACCTCTTAAACTACCCAACAAATCAATAAATTCACCACCAGTAAGATTGGGCCATAGGGTTACATCGCCTGGCACATATGCTACTTTTTTGTGAATCTCAAAAGCATTTTCAAATGCATCAAGACCAAATACTTTACTTTCACCACTATCACTTTGTAAAAGACCTAATAAAATACGAGTTGCTGTTGTCTTCCCAGCCCCATTTGGTCCAATAAAACCCATTATTTCGCCTTTTTCAACTTCAAGATTTAAACTTTTTAAAGCTTGCACCGTTCCATAAATTTTATCGACATTTTTCATCTCAATTACCTTCACGATATCTCCTCCTTATTTTTTATCCTTTAATTATTATAACAAAAAAAATGCAAAAAAGTAATAAATTAAACCTTCCTATCTACCTTTTTTATATTCTTTTCTACTTTTTTAATAATTTCCATAATATTTTTATCACTGCTTTTTTGATTGGTTATTTCCATCCTTTTGTCACTTCCAATTACTACTTTCATTGTTGCCAAAAATGATTTCGCAAGACCATCTAAATGATATCCTCCTTCCAAACTAAAAACCATTTTTCCTTCACAATGTTTATCAGCAATTTTTTTAATATGTTGCGTTATATTGGCATAGCCATTAACTGTTAAACCCATATTAGCCAATGGATCATCCCTATAACCATCATAACCAGCTGATATCATAATTAACTCTGGTTCATATCTATCAGCCAAAGGTATAATAATATGGCGAAAAACCTTATCATATTCAACATCACTGCAACCAGGAGGTAAAGGAATGTTAATGTTATAACCATAACCATTACCAACTCCTAAATCAGCAATGCCACCAGTACCAGGATAAGCTGCGCTTTGATGCACCGAAACAAATAAAACATTAGAACTATCGTAGAAAACTTTTTCCGTACCATTGCCATGATGAACATCAAAATCAATTATTAAAATTCTTTTTAAATCAAATTCTTTTTGAGCGACTAAAGCAGCAATAGCAATATTGTTAAATAAACAAAAACCCATTCCTCTTTCTGGTTCTGCATGATGTCCTGGTGGTCGTCCCAATGAAAAACACACTTTTTTTCGACCACTCATTACTTCGCGAAGAGCAGTTAAAGTGCCGCCTACGGAAAGAAGGGCAACCCGAAAAGAATGAGGGGTCAAATATGTGTCTAAATCCAAATTATTAAATCCTTCATTTATTTTTTCTTCTAAACTAACAATATATTCTTTTTTATGAACCAAAGCAACTTCTTCAACTGTTGCCGGTGTGGGTTCAATTTTAGCAATTTGAGCAAACATCTTATCTTTATTCAACAAATCCATAATACTTGTTAATCTTCCTTTGTATTCAGGATGATTACTAGTATGTAATAAAAAATCCTCATGATATACAATTCCTACTTGCTTAGCCACCTTATCACCTCTTATAAAAATTATATCACATTTTTTGCATCATTTTTCTTTACAAAAACGCCCTTCTCGTGTATACTACCTAGGAAAGGAGTGACTCATAATGACCAGAGATTATCAAAAGAAATTAATTAAACTTATTCCACTACAAAATAATTCATATCGCGTTGATGAATACTACTATGACAACGAAAATAATTTAATCGAAAAAAAGCAAGGAGAAACCATTCCCATTCAACTTTTTGGCGAAAACGAAGATCAATTAACACGTGCTTTTAAACCAATCATTTTATCTTTTATTGACAATGCTGATAATTTATCCACCCGAGGAAATTATCTTATCGGCGAAGAAAACGGCAAAAAAATTGCTTTAACTTTTCCACCAACTACTGTTTCCAAAAATTTCATT
>PXDA01000039.1 GCA_003566505.1 Mollicutes bacterium | reverse complement strand
ATGTTTCGAATGTCGGTGTTACCTTAGAAGGCCATGATGGCACGGTATCGGCTGGTTCGCGTTCAATAACTTTAACGGTCGCTGAAACCCCAGAGGCTAGATCAGGTAACAATTATTTAAAATCATTAACCTCACCAGTAGTAGATATTGATTTTAGTCGTGATAATCAAGAATACCACGTTAGTGTCCCCCATGATGTTACAAGTCTTGATTTAAGTGCCGAGCCTGAAGATGATCGCGCTAGTGTGGAAATTTTAGATGATGCCGATTTTACAACTGGTGAAAACCGTGTTAGAGTAGAGGTCACCGCTGAAAATGGTAGTAAGCGGACATACAATATATATGTTGAGCGGGAGAAATCTGATAACAATCAGCTTAGTTCTTTGGAAATTGAGGGCTATGAGATTGATTTTGCACCAGATACATTTCAGTATCAACTTGATATAACGGATCTTGGTGTAACAGAATTAGATATTAGCTATACAACTGCAGATGAAAATGCCACGGTAGTTATTATTGGTAATGAAGATTTACAAATGGGCCGTAACGTCATTCGAATTATTGTTACCGCTGAAAACGGCGATGAACAACATTATACCTTAACTGCTAATTTAGTTGATTCAGAACTTGTTATTCCCTATGAAGAAGGAATAAATACTATTATCATTATTTTGTCGGTTTTTCTGACAATGGTAATTGCCGCCCAGCTATATTTTCTCATTAAGTGGCGCAAAGAAAACAAAATTTAAAAGGAAAAGCTAATACAAATGGTATTAGCTTTTTTTAAAAAATAAAAAAGGAGGGAGTAAAATGTTATGTGAAATATGTGAAAAAAGAGAATCAGTAGGAACTTATCAAAACGAAGATAATCAAAATGTTTCGGTTTGCGATACATGTTTACGCTTTATTAACGAAGGACGTCATCACTACTATTTAGCCGGAATGCTGTATGAATTGATCCGTCAAAAAAATAAAGGACATAAACCAAAGCAGAAAAAAATAAAAAAAATTAGCTAAACGGTTTACATGAAAAATAAAAAATGTTACGGTGGAGAAGAGGAGGTGGCGCATGAAAAAATTGTTAGTATTGGTGGCTGTGTTGTTTTTGGTAACAGCTTGTTTCGATAGTCCAGAGGTTGATACACCGCTTGATCAAGCACCAGGAAATGACACTGAGCAAACACCAGAAAATGGTACTGATCAACAACCACCAACTGATCCTGAGCAAACACCAGATAATGGTGACTATGATGCTCCAGTTGATGAAGATTTTGTACCATAATAAAATTTTTAAGCTAATATTTATATATTAGCTTTTTTTATGCAAAAAATTTAACAAGCGTCATATATTAATTACTTGTATTAAGGTCGGTAAAATATAAATGTGTAAGAGGAGGGTGTTTTGTGATAATGATAATGTTAAAGGGGTTTATTTATATTTTGTTCTTTCAAGGAAAAAATGGTATAATTTAAATATATTTTTGGAAGGAGTAAAATTATGATTTTAAAAAAGAAGTTTGGCTTTTTGCTTTTAATGGCATTGTTTTTCTTTGTTGGTTGTTTTAATGATGAAACGGAAGAAACTGATGTAGAAGCGGAAACGGAAATTAGAGAGGAAGAAGAGGGAGTAAAAGAAGAGGAAACTACTGAAACCGAAGAGACATATCATGGTGATGGTAGCTCACAAACACCATATTTAATGAGCAAAGGCGAAGTTTATCAAGGTGATTTATCTGATTATGAATTTACTATGGCACCAACGGTTAATTATCGTTTTGAAGTTGAACCAGGGGTAGATTATCGGGTAACAGTTTTTGATCTTGATACAGTTGTTGATGATCGTGCTTATTGGTTATCTTTAAGAGTTACCGACGGACCTTATGCTGACAATAGAGTTGCTGATGATCGTGTTACATCCGATGAAGAGGAAATTAGTTTAGTTGTTTCTACTGAGCGCGAAGTATTAGAGTTTACAATTCAAACATCGATAACTGATGCTAGTTTTCAATATTCGATTATGATTGAAAAAGAATAAAAAAAGATTAGTTTAGAAAAAAGATCTATGATTTTCATGGTTCTTTTTTTTTGAGTGTCTTAGATACATAAAAATTTATGCAAAATTAGTTGACTAATATGATTTAATATAATATAATTAGTACTGCATGACAAAGCAGCGTTATTCCAAAGATTAAAACGTGTTTATTACTATTTAAAATAGGTTATTGCGTACCTTAGCTGTGGCGAGAATATTTAAATAAACACCCTTTAGTTGTAAGGATGACCTCACTGTTATAATAGAAAAGGAGGGAAATTATGTCAAGGTATACTGGTCCGATTCATCGGAAAGCAAGACGATTGGGATTTTCGGTTTTAGAAACAGGTAAAGATTTACTAAAAAGACCGTTTCCGCCAGGACAGCATGGAAAAAAACGAACGCGCAAACCATCTAATTATGCATTACAATTAAAAGAAAAACAAAAAGTTCGTTTTATGTATGGTGTATCAGAAAAACAATTTAAGAAAACATTCCAAAATGCCAAAAAAATGAAGGGTGTTGTTGGTGAAGATTTCTTAAAATTATTAGAAAGTCGTTTAGATAATTTAGTTTATCGTATCGGTTTTGCTAATACACGAAGAGGCGCAAGACAACTAGTAAATCATGGTCATATTCGTGTTAATGATCAAAAAGTTGATATTCCATCTTACCAAGTAAAACCAGGTGATATTATTTCATTACGGGAAAAGTCAAAAAATTTACCTGTCGTTTTATCAGCACTTGAAAATCGTAGCAAAAGAGTAGAATACGTTGAGTTTGATGTTAACAAAATGGCTGGTAGTTATGTTCGTTATCCAGAACGTAGTGAATTAAATTCCGAAATTGATATTGCTTTAGTAGTTGAATTTTACAGTAGATAAACGCTTGTTTTATCTGCTTTTTTTTGTTATATTATAATCATGAAAAATGAGCAATTGGAAAAAGATTTATTTGATTTAACTTTTTGGTTTATCGGCGTTTTTGCTATCTTTGGTTTTATTATTAGCATTCCGCTGTTTTATTTGTTTCGCTTTTTACATGAACTATTAGCTACTAGCGATGCTTTGCTTTTTTATAGTTTATATAGTTTGGAAATGCTTCTTTTGGCTATTTTAACTGGTAAAATAGGAATGGATTATTATTTAAAACAATTGTCAATAAAAGCTAATCAAAAAGCATTATTATTGCGTAATGTCGCTATCTTTTTTGCGATCTTAGTCTTTTTTCAAATCTTAGGACCTTGGCTTAATTTAGTTATTAATTTGCTTGTTTTAGCTATTTTATATGGTTATGTGGCATATCGAATAAAGAAAGCGTGAAGATGCTTTTTTTATTTAATAAATAATAAAAGTATGGTAAAATTAGAATAGGTGATAAAAATGGATCAATTATCATTACAAATTGTTCTTTCCGTTGGCTTAGTAATTATTATTGTGTTATTTGGTGCATTGTTAATCAGCCAACATAAAAAAAAGAAATTAAAAAATCGCATTGAACAATTAGATTATGAAAAAAATCAAATTGAGGGCAAGCCGATTTCTTCGGAATTAAACAAAATTGAAAAGTTTTTACAAAACGAAAAATTAGAAGTGATGTATCAAGATTGGTGCGCGCGATTAGAGCGATTAAAAAAAGAAGAAATTCCGAAATTAACCGATATGATATTAGAAACCGAATATTCGCTTGCCAAATTAGATCATAAAAGTTCTGTTCATAAACTAGCCCAATTAGAGTTAGAAGTTTATCGAACTAATATTTATGCTGAAACATTATTATCGGAAATTATGGAAATTACTACTAGTGAAGAAAAAAACCGGGCTATTATTACGAAATTAAAAGAAAAATATCGTGAATTATATCGTAAGTTTGATCGGGAACGTGATGAATATAAAGGAGTAGCGGTATATGTTAAAATGCAATTTGAAAATATTACCGCTCGCTTTGAAAAGTTTGAAGAATTAATGGAAAAAAACGAATATACGGAAGTTACACAAGTAATAAAATCGATTGATGAAATGTTAAAACATATGGAAGTAGTGGTTGAAGAAGTACCATTAATTGTTATGACAGCTACTAATGTATTAGAAAAGAAAATTGTTGATGTTCAAAAAGTGCATGATGATATGATTGCGAAAGGATATCCCCTTGATTATCTTAATGTAGAATATAATATTGCTGAGGCGCAAAAGAAAATTGATGATATTATGGATCGTTTAAAAGTGCTTAATTTAGAAGATAGTTTATTTGAATTAAATGCTTTAATGGAATATTTTGATTCTTTATTTACTGATTTTGAAAAAGAAAAACATAATCGACAAACATATGAAGAAGCTAAAAAACAATTTGAGGCAAAACTTTCCAGTGTTAATAATTTAGTTAGTGAAATTTTTGATCAAATTAATGAACTAAAAAAAGTTTATGAATTATCAGAAGCTGATATCAAAGTTTTACAAGAAAAGAAACAAGATTTAGATCAAGTTAATGATGATTATAAAGTGCTTTTAGATCATACTAAAAATAATACTTTTGCTTATTCAAAACTAATTAATGAAATTAAAGGTTTAACGGAAAGAATTAAAAAAATCGAATCGGAAATTTCTGCTACTATTAAAGCAATTGGCAATATGAAAGAAGATGAAGCACGCGCCCGACAACAATTAGATGAAATAAAACACATTCTAAAAGAAGGGAAGGGAAAAATTCGCGAATATAGTCTTCCCGTTATTCCTAAGACATATCATATTGAGTTAAGTGAAGCATCAGCTGCCGTAAAAGAAGTGATGAAAGAATTGAATAAAATGCCAATTACGATTAGTATTTTAAATACTAGAGTAGATACGGCGCGAGATTTAGCGTTGAAATTTTTTGCGACTAATAAAGAAACAATTAAAGTCGCAATGTTTGCGGAAATGGCGATTGTTTATAGCAACCGTTATCGTGGTGTTGATAATGATTTGGAAAAAAATATTGCTTATGCGGAAGTTTTATTTTTCCGCGGTGAATATCAAAAATCATTAGATTTAACTATTAATGCTCTTAATCGTTTTCATCCGAAGATTTATGAAAAATTATTGGCATTACATGAAAAAGAAATTAAACAAACATAGTAACTTGGGGTGATAAAATGACAAAGATGATTTTGATTAAATATGGTGAATTGTCAACGAAAGGCGATAATCGCCATATCTTTATAAGTGTTTTGAAAGAAAATATTGAAAAAGTGGTACAAACAGAAATTGATATTTTAAAAAAGCATGATCGTATTTATATTAAAACCGAAAATATTGCCGATACAATTGCTGATTTAAAAAAAGTATTTGGCATTCATAAAATGGCGCTATGTTATCAAGTTGCTAACGAAGAAGAAGCAATTAAAAAAACGGTTCTTAAATTAATTTCGGAGGCATCCGGAAAAACATTTAAAATTGTTACGAAAAGAGCAAATAAAAATTTCCCTACTAATTCCCAAATGATGAATCATTTAATTGGTGGTCATGTTCTTAAAAATAGTAATTTGCAAGTTGATATAAAAAAACCAGATATAAAAATAACGATTGAAATTCGTGATGAGTTTACTTATGTTTATCATGAAGAAATAAAAGGATTAGGTGGATTTCCAGTTGGCGTCGGCGGTCGTGGACTTTTATTATTAAGCGGTGGTATTGACTCGCCAGTGGCGGGATATTTAACTATGAAACGTGGCATTGCTTTAGATTGTCTTTATTTTGAATCACCGCCTCATACTAGTGAGAGGGCGAAAAACAAAGTTATTCGGCTCGCGCAAGTATTAAAAAAATATGATTGTGATCTTAATTTATATGTTGTTAATTTTACCGCCATTCAAGAAAAAATATACCAAACTTTACCTCTTAATTATAATATTACTATTATGCGTCGTTTTATGGTTGCTATTGCTGAGGAGTTTGCTTTAACAAAAGCAGCTAAAATATTAATTACTGGTGAAAGTATTGGGCAGGTTGCTAGTCAAACATTAGAAAGTTTAGCCGTTATTGATGAGAAAACAAAAATGCCTATAATAAGACCGCTAGTTTGTTACGATAAAAGTGAAATAATTACGCTTGCTAAAAACATCGGAACCTATGACATAAGCATTGAACCTTATCAAGATTGTTGTACCGTTTTTATTGCCAAACATCCTGTTATCCGGCCATCATTAAAAACAGTTTATGAATATGAAGCAAAACTGCCCTTTACAGAATTAAAAAAAGCCGCCCTTGAGCAAATCAAAAAGGAAAATATAAAAAAGGAAAAGCATGAGTTATTATGAGTAAAATATGGTATATTGGTAAGGTGAAAATTACTAATAAAATTGTTAGTGCACCAATGGCTGGAATTAGCAATAGTGCTTTTCGACGCATATGTCGACAAATGGGTGCCGGTTTAGTTTATGCTGAAATGGTAAGTGATAAGGCGGTTGTTTATCAAAATAAAAAAACATTAGATTTATTGCAAATGCATGAAGAAGAAAGACCAATTGTCCAACAATTATTTGGTAGTGAAATTAAAACAATGGTACAAGCCGCGCAAATAATTTATCAACATATGAGACCAGATATTATTGATATAAATATGGGCTGTCCGGTTCCAAAAGTGGCGGTTAAAAATAAAGCGGGATGTGCACTAATGCAAGACGAAGAAAAAGCTTTTCAATTAGTTAAAGCAGTTGTCGCGAGTGTGCCAATTCCAGTTAGTGTGAAAATTCGGAGTGGATATGATAAAATAAATGCAGTAGCAATCGCCAAAGTTTGTGAAAAAGCCGGTGCTAGTGCCATTGTGGTGCATCCGCGAACGCGGAAACAAGGGTATAGTGGTAAAGCTGATTGGCAAATTATTAAAGAAGTTAAGAATAATGTTAAGGTTCCAGTTATTGGTAATGGTGATGTAT
>PXDA01000079.1 GCA_003566505.1 Mollicutes bacterium | reverse complement strand
TTTATGTAATGGCGAAGGAGTTTAAGAAGAGGTACCCAATGACAGTTGCTTGGCGTATCAAAAGACATTGTCAGGTAGTACAACAACATTTAAATCCGAATGAAGAAATACGTTATGTTTTTCTTGGACAAAAAGGTGACAACCCGCTAGATATTTTTGATACTTATTTATGTGTTTTGACTAATAAGCGCTTGTTGTTTGGGAAAAAACGCATTATTTTTGGTTATTTCTTTTTGTCGGTAACACCAGATTTGTTTAATGATATGAAAGTAAAAAGGCGTTTAATATGGGGTGTTATAAAAATTGATACGTTAAAAGAAAAAGTTGTTATGTCTAATATCGCTAAACCGGCATTAGTAGAGATAGAAACTAATATTAGTCAATATATGATTAAAGAAAAAAGAAGATATGGTTTGCGCGGGGGGTAAGGAAAAGTTTGATTTATGCAAACTTTTTTTATTTGTAAAAATGTTGTGGAAGTGGTAAAATAATTGTAGGTGATGAAGTATGAAAGTAGGTATTGCAAGTGATCATCAAGGTTTTTCTGAAAAAGAGGCGCTAAAAAAATATTTGCGTAGTGAAGATTATCAGGTAACTGATTTTGGTCCCAGTAACGAAGAAGCAACCGATTACCCACAATATGCTTTTAGTGCTAGCGAAAAAGTAGCGGCATTAGAATTAGATATGGCAATTTTAATATGTGGTACAGGAATTGGCATGTCGATTGCTAGTAACAAAGTTAAAGGTGTGCGGTGTGCGAAGGTTGATAATTTGCGAGAAGCTGTTTTAGCAAAAACACATAATAACGCTAATGTTTTAGCTTTTTCGAGTGAACTGGGATTTTCGAAGATGCGAAAATTTTTAGATGTTTTCTTTGCTTCGGAATATAGTTATGAAGAGCGTCACAATCGCAGGTTAGAGGCCATTACAAAGTACGAAAATGAGCATTAAGGTAATTCTTTATATTGTCATTACAGCGCTAATTATTTGGGCTTTAGATGGCATTAATATTAATCGGATTTTTAAACAAGGGCGTATTTACCAGGCGACAATTTTTTATGTTCTTTTGGTAATGGCGCTGAGTTATTTGGTAGTGAATTTTGTATATGATTTTTTTGTTTATGTGCAGTTTATTTGATAAGGAGAGGTAATTATGTTTTCGAAGGATATTGGAATTGATCTAGGAACAGCAAATGTTTTAATTTTCGTTAAGGGGCAAGGGATTGTTCTTAATGAACCTAGTGTGGTGGCAATAGATTCGGAAACGAAAAGACCTTTAGCAGTTGGTAAAGAAGCACGCAATATGTTAGGGCGAACGCCTGGAAAGGTACATGCTATTCAGCCGATGAAAGAGGGCGTTATCGCTGATTTTGAAATAACAGAAATTATGTTAGATTATTTTATTCGCAAGGTGAATGCAAAAAGTTTTTTTTCGCGACCAAGAATTTTAATTTGTTGTCCAACTAATGTCACACAGGTTGAAAAAAATGCTATTAAAGAAGCGGCTGAACGAACAGGTGCAAGGAAAGTTTATCTTGAAGAAGAACCGAAAGTAGCAGCAGTAGGAGCTGGACTTGATATTGCTAAACCAGTGGGCAATATGGTGATTGATATTGGTGGTGGTACGACGGATATTGCTGTTTTATCGTTAGGTGAAACAGTGACTAGTGCTTCAATTAAAATAGCGGGGATTACTTTTGATAATGATATTATTCGATATATTAAGGATAAGTATAAGTTATTAATTGGTGATCGAACAGCTGAGGAAATAAAAATGACAATCGGCACCGTATATAAAGAAGGGCGTAATGAAAAAATGCAAGTACGGGGTCGTGATTTAGTAACGGGGTTGCCGCACTCTATTAATTTTAGTTCGAAAGAAGTGGAAGAAGCTTTACGTGAAAGCGTTCATAATTTAATAACAAAGGTCAAAAATGTTTTAGAAGAAACGCCGCCTGAATTATCATCAGATATTATTGAAAACGGCATTGTAATTACTGGTGGTGGTGCAATGGTGGAAGGTTTTGATCAATTGTTTGCTAAGGAATTAAAGGTGCCCGTTTTTATGGCTGAGTCACCACTTACTTGTGTGGTAGAAGGAACAGGCATTTTGTTAGAAAATCTATATATTTTAGAAAAAAAAGCAGTTTAAAATGCTTTTTTTTAATGATATTGTAAATGTAAGCTTATTTTTTTATTATTTTTGAAAAAATGTTATAAAAAGTGTTATAATGTTTAAAGGTGATACTGTGGATTTTGATTTATTGTTACGAATAGGATTAATAACGGGGTCTACTTTTCTTGTTGTTGCAACCCTAGTGCCCTTTGTTAAAAAAATGGCGACGCATATTGAGGCAATTGATTATCCCAATGAAAGAAAAATACACCAAAAACCAATTCCGCGACTTGGAGGAATTGCTTTGTTTTTGGGTTTTTTATTTGGCTATATGGTTTTTAGTGAACCAAGTGGCATTATGAACTCAATTTTAATAGGTAGTTTTCTGGTTGTTTTAGTTGGTGTTATTGATGATATAAAACCACTAACGAGTAAAGTTAAGTTTTTGGGTCAATTGGCGGCGGCCTTAATTATCGTATTTTATGGTAATATTTTAATTAGTGATGTGGGTATTGCCGGGCAGGAATTAGAATTTGGTTTTTGGGCGTACCCTTTAACTTTGTTTTTTATAGTGGGCTGTATCAATTGTATGAATTTTATTGATGGGCTTGATGGGTTAGCTTCTGGAATAAGCGCCGTTTATTTTTTAACAATTGGTATTATTGCGATTGTTATGGAAAAGTTTGGGCTTGATTTTACACTAACTTTTATTATGCTTGGGTGCGTGCTTGGCTTTTTAATATATAATTTTAATCCAGCATCTATTTTTATGGGTGATAGCGGTTCGATGTTTTTAGGTTTTGTTATTTCGGTAGTTGCTTTATTAGGTTTTAAAAATGTTACTTTAACTTCCTTAATTGTTCCTTTAATTATTTTGGCAATTCCGATTTTAGATATTATTTTTGCTATTATTAGAAGGTCGATAAAAGGTCAGTCGGTTTCTGTGCCTGATAAATTTCATATTCATCATCAATTATTGGCGAAGAAAATGTCGCAACGTGTCGTAGTGGCGATAATTATTTGTGTTAATATTTTATTTGCCGCCGCTTCCTTGCTTTATTTGTTTGGTGATCCCCAATTAGGGAAAATTGTTTATGCTATTTTGGTTTTGATTGTTTTGTTTTTTGTATTAAAAACTAATATTATTATTGAAGATACTCATCGAACGAGACTGCGAGAAATCTTTTCGAAGAGGTGGCAGTTATGAATCGTCATTTTTGTGCCTCCGTGTTTATTATTAATCCAATAAACAAAAAAATTTTATTAATCCATCATAAAAAATTTAATCGTTGGGTCCAGCCCGGCGGACATATTAATGAAAATGAAACTTTTGAAGAGGCTGCCTTGCGGGAAGCTTTTGAAGAAACAGGTGTAAAAGTTCGTTTGTTAGGAGAACGATTTCCTAGAGAAGATGATTATATTCGTCCATTAGGAATTCAGAAAAACCGTAATAATAAAGGTGATTTGCACATTGATGTTATTTATGCTGCCGTGCCTGTTAATTGTGTTGACACTAGTCCACAAACAAGTGAGGCATATAATGCTCGTTGGTTTTCGCGCGCTGAGTTAGATGAAATAGAAGTTTTTCCTGATATAAAAATAACGATGGATTATATTTTAAGAGAATATTTTAATCATAAAGCAAATTAAGTATTTTTGTTCTAAATGCTTGAATATTTACTTTTATTATGGTATAGTATAAAAAGATTTAGTTTATTTGTCCCTTTTTTTTATGGTTCCAAATAATTTTAAATCAAATATTAATAAAAAAAGGAGGGAAAAAAATGGAAGAAAAAGAATATACTGATATGACGTTAATTTGTGCAGAAACTGGAAAAGAGTTTGTTTGGACTGCTGGAGAACAAAGATTTTACGACGAAAAAGGTTTTACTAATAAACCAAAGTATTGTCCAGAAGTAAGAGCAAGAAGAAAAGCAGAGCGCAACGAAAGAAATAACCGTCGTTTTGAAAATTAAGAAAAAAACCACTTAGGTGGTTTTCTTTTTTTTGCTTTTTTTAAGAATTAGTGAATCGTTAATGCTGACTGGATAATCAATATAAAGGTTATGGTTTGTTTTTAATTTTTTTAAAGCAGCAAGACCTAAACCACTATCTTGATAAGGCTCGATAATATTGACTTCAATATGATATTTACTTGTGTCATTTTGATAAAAGGCAATATAACCAGCTTCGGTGCTTAAATAATTGATTATATAAATTAAAGTGGGAATTTTATTTTCATCTAATAAAAAAATATTATTATCAAACTGATGGCTGCTAATAAATTTTTCTAAGTAATCATAATCTTGTTTGATTAGTTTTAAGTCAAGCACTAACACCACCTTCCTTGTCTTGTTATTATAGTTTAGAAATTAAAATAGTGCAAATTGATTATTTTGCTTGAAAAGTATGCTTTTTTGTGTTAATATTTATATTGTTCGTGGCGGCTATGGTGAAGTGGTTAACACGGTAGATTGTGGTTCTATTATGCGTGGGTTCGATTCCCACTAGTCGCCCCATGTTGGAATTAAACAAACTTTTAATAAAGGTTTGTTTTTTGTTTTAATTTTTATATAATATAGAAAGAAAAGGGGCGAGTTTTAATGATTGAAGAGTATATGAAACAAGATTTAAATAATCCGAAATATTTATTTCATGGTAGTTCTGAATTGTTGCATAATATTGAAATTAGAAAATCACATGATTCAAGTGGAAGAAAACAAAATATTGATGAAGCAGTATTTGTAACACCATCATTTTTAGTAGCAACGGCATATGCCTTTAAAGATAAAATTAAAGAATTAAGTTTAAATAATGGTTTAAAATATGATTTTGAAGTTAATCATCAAGAGGAAATGCCGATAATGACAATGGCGAACGTTCTTATTCCGGAGGAGTTAGATGGATATGTATATGTTTTTGAATATAACGAAAAGTTTATAAATGATCCGGTTGGTACGTTACAATATAAATCTTATGAGAATTTGAAGCCAATAGATGTTTTGAAAATAAATTATGAAGATTTTAAATCATTTTATGAGATAAAACAAGAGATGAATGAGTATGGGAAAAATTAATTCTAAGAAGAAGTTAATGGAACTTTCAGCAAAGAGTTCGTTTTTTATTTATAGTGTAGTATAATTAAGATAAATATGAGGTGGTAAATAATGGTGCTAAACTATGCGGATAAAGAGGTTATTATTAGTGATGAAAAATCAATATTTTTAGCAGGACCGACACCACGCGACGAGGAAACTGCTTCTTGGCGACCAGAAGCAATTAAATATTTAGAAGCAAAAAATTTTGATGGTATTGTTTATATTCCAGAAGATGAAAATATTCGTAGAAAAGATTATATTGATCGGGCGGAATGGGAACGAGAAGCATTGGCGAATGCTACAATAATAATTTTTTGGGTGCCAAGAGAATTGGCGAAGATGCCAGCTTTTACAACTAATGTAGAGTTTGGTTATTGGTTAGCGAAAAAACCGACATCAATTATTTATGGACGTCCTGACGATGCTCGAAAAATAAGATATCTGGATTGGTTATATAAAAAAGAATCGGATAAAAAAATTTTTAATACGTTGGAAGCGACTATTGACTATGCATTAGAAAGTATAAATGAAAATTAATAATTATAAAAAAAACAAATTTTAACACCGAAATTTGTTTTTATTTTGATAAGTGATATAATATGATTTAAATTTTTATGAAGGTGATTTATTATGAAAATGTATTTTGTATCGGGAAAGTTTAGTGAAGAAAAAGCGGATGGTATAAACAGAATTGATTTTATCCAAGGTTCTTCTGATATGATGCTACATAATTTAATGGCAGAAGCCCTAAATAATGTTGATGTTCTTTTGAATTGTGGTGAAGTGATATATTTAGATAATTATGAAAATGATATTTTTGTTATTCATCTTCCTCATCAAGTCGGTAGAGAAGAAGTTATTGATATGGTAAAAAAGGTTATTAATAGTGAAATGCAAGATGTGATAAATCATGAAGATGTATATTTAGATGCAGCAGTTCAAAAAATTAATATGGGTAGTGAAGTTAATACGGAGGATTATTGTGAAGAAACAGTTTTTTGGGATTTGCTTAATCAAATAATTGTTGTTTTGGGTAAGAAAAATTTAATTAAAGTTATCCAGGCGTTTGAATATGAATCGTGGCGTAAATTACAGCAATTTTCTTCAGAAGAAGTGATACGACTTATGAAGCGAAAAGGAAGCAGCAAGTTATTGCGAAAAATGTTGTAAAAAAAGCAAAAAAGGTGTTTACTTATTTGTATAATAGTGTTATTATAATTGACGTTAAAAAGAGGAGAAAGAGGGGCAAAAATTTGGTGGTGAAAAAATGAAAAAAGTCTTGTTTTTATACCCAATCGAAGAATACATGAGTGATACTATTTTATTTAGTGAGGAAATTTTAAAAAAATTTAACCGAACATTAGATAAAAGATATCGTCAAAAAGGGTACGAAATAAATTTTTTAATGTTTAAAGATAAGGAAGTCCCCTTTTTAAAAAAAGAAAAAAATGATAAAATCTTACATGTGGATATTACTTTTGCACAACATATCGGTGATGAATATGATTTTGTTTATCCTGATAACGAAGTTATTTATCAACAAATAAAAGATAGTGAAGAATTAATAGTTTGTGGTTTTCATGCCATGGATTGCGTAAAAAGGGTGGCGGAATATTGTCATCAAAAAGAAATGAATGTCTTGATTGATGTGGAATTAACTGATATGTTCCGCAACTATTGTAAAAGACATACTTTTGATGAAGAAAATTATAATTTAGCTAATATTATTGAATATATTAAAGCTGAAAATTATTTTTTGGGCAGTATTGATGCTTTATATTCTAATCCAGAAATAATTTTTGCAAAGCC
>PXDA01000058.1 GCA_003566505.1 Mollicutes bacterium | reverse complement strand
TGTGAAGGGGAGAAGTTTGTTTATGCCGATTCGGATTGCAGTTAGTGGTCAGATGCATGGACCGGAACTGCCCGATACCATTTATTTATTAGGCAGGGAAAAGGTACTTAATAATATAAAAAAATATTTTCAATAAAAAAAGGTAACAATGTTACCTTTTTTTGCGATAAAAATCAAATGATATTATTTTAGTTTTTTCTTTTTCCATTGCTTTTTCTTCTTCGGTTAAAAGAGCTTGATAATTGCTGGTTGTTTGGAATTCTTCGATAAGAGCGTGTTCTTTGCTTATGTCTTCAGCGGTAAGAATTTTATTACAAAGTTTTTCAAGACATTCTTTGCCGAGGCAGTCTGGTTCCATACAATCTAATGTAGGACTAGTATTTTCCCATTCTTTTTCGGCGACAATTAATTTGTTTAAAAAATCATTTGTATAAGCTAGTAATTCCTCGCGATCAAAATTTAATTTTTCTTCTGCCGTAATAAGTGAGACAATACCAATATAGCCAAAGTTGACTAATTCATCAAGGGCGTAGTCTGTTTCCGTTTCTAATTGTAGTTTTTGCGCCATTTCGTACAAATCAGGAATCATTTGTTTTGCAATGTGGTTAATAGTAACGGTGCTGTGTTTTGTTAATTCTTCCGACCAACCATCATTTAAAACATTAATAATTGGATTTTTTTCATCCATGGAAAACTCCCCTTTCTTTTTTTATGCTCTTATTCTAGCATAATAATGAAATAAAGCAAGCATATTTTAATTAATTATCCGATAAAAATTAAAAGAAGGACGATTGAAGAGGCGCAAGTTGACATGGGAATTACCAATGCCACTTGAAATATATAATTTTGTGTCTCCTAATTGATAAAATTCATCATAATATTTTATTGATCCTTTTGGTAGTAAAAGAGGCCCTAAAATTGGCAAACGAATTTGTCCTCGATGGGAATGACCAGCCAAAATTAAATCGAAATCTTCGCTATTAAAATCATCAACATAATCGGGCTCGTGCATTAGTAAAATTTTGAAAGTGTTTTCAAGCGATGGATTATCTTCGATTTCTTTGTAAAAGTTATTTAGTTTGCTAATAGGTGATTTCTTTTCTTTTAAATTAGAACTCATACCATAAATGAGAATTGGTTGTTTTTTTTGATCATAAACTAATTCTAATTGTTCTTCTAAATTTTGAAAACCACCAATATCAATAATATCCTCCCAGTAATCATAGTCCATATCGTGATTGCCCCGAATAGCATATTTACCAAGCCGCGCATTTAGTTTATTAAGGGAAGTTCCTAACAGTTTTTGTTCATCTTCGCTTAATTCATTTTCAATTAAATCACCAGTAAAAACAATAATATCAGGTTTTAGTTGATTAACGCGGCTAACGACTTTTTTTAATTTCTCTTCATTAATAAAATCACCAAAATGTAAATCGGATAAATGAACTACTTTGAGACCATGAAAATGTGCTGGTAGTAGTTGATTATGAATGGTGTATTCTTTAATATATAAGCCGCGGGTGCCAATGAAGCGACTATAGAGCAAAAGAGTTAAACTTATCGCGCTTAAAGCAATTAAAAAAATTAATAAATAATTTTTCACGTGATAACATCACCACCCACAAAAATTACCAAAATTTGCAAGGCCATCACGACGCCATTATGAATAAAATGGAGACCAATGGGCACATAAAAGTTTTTACTATGATAAAGTGCCAGTGCGAATGCAAAGCCTGGAATAGCATATGGTACAATAAATAAAAGTTGTGTATAATCACTAGCACCAATAATATGAACAGCACCAAAAAGAAAGCCTGATAAAAAAACAAAAAGCCATTTGTGCTGAAAAATATAATAAAAGGCGCCACGGAAAACTAATTCTTCTAAGAGGGGTGCAAAAAAGACAACCGAAAAATAAACCATAATCGGCGCCGCTTGAAACGTTTCCCTAATTATTTGCTCGTTTTCGGCAATATCACCATCACCAACAATAAAAAACAAAACAAAATTGCTCGCCATCATTAAAGCAAGCGCAATTAACCAATAAGGTAAATAAGTTTTAAAATAATGACTATGATTAGCTTTCAGATCATACCAGTCTTGTTTTAGTTTCTGGCGAAAAATAAAACAGATAAGGCCGATGATTGCTATAATAGAAATGCTGGAAATAAAATTTATCCAAATACTAGGAAATTGCAGTAAATGCAATTGGTCGATTAAAGTCGATCGCGAAGCAGTTAAAACTAAAAACAAAATAATGACACTAATGCCAATCGTAATATTGATTAATCTTTTTTGACTCATTTTATCACAGTCCTTTATTTTTTTATTATAACATGAAAGGAAAATTAAAGGAACAATTATTTATGGTTGGTAATTATTATTTTTCGTGATATAATATGGTTGTCAAAGAGTGGTATAGCCACTCTTTCATTTCGAGGAGAGGGTAATTTATGAAAAAAGAATTAGTAAATGATTGGGATCGGTTAGAAAGTTTAGTGGATGAAATTATTGCTAAAACTGATTTCCAACTTCATAAAATTGATGTTATTGAAGAAGAAGGAAATTTGTTGTTACAAATAATTATTGACAGTCCCGATGGCATTACTGTTGAAGATTGCGTGCAAGTAACAAATTTAATTAATCCGCAATTAGATAAAAATGATGATTTATTTAAGACATCTTATATTTTAGATGTTTGTAGTAAAGGAGTGGAGAAATAAAATGGATATTCAAGCTTTTAAAGAGGCCATTGATAGTTTAGCAAAAGAAAAAGGAATTAGTGTTGACACTATTTATGAAACAATGGAGTTAGCATTAACTTCCGCCTATAAAAAAAATTATCAAGCCCTAGCTAATGTGAGAGTTGATATTAATCGTGATACCGGTGAAGTGAAAGTTTTTTCTTTTAAAACGGTTGTTGATCTTGATCAAGAAGTCGAGGTTGTTACCGGTCATGATGAAGAAGGCGAAGAAATAAAAGAAAAAAAGCCGCTTGTTTTTGATGAACGCATTCATTTAACATTAGAACAAGCCAAAAAAGTTAAACCAGATATTAAAATTGGTGAAACAATTGAAGAAGAAGTAACACCGAAAGATTTTGGTAGAGTAGCAGCGGCAACTGCGAAACAAGTCGTAATTCAAAAAATTCGGGAAGCGGAAAGAGAAGTTATTAATACCGAATACGGTGATAAAGAAGGCGAATTAGTACTTGGTCGTGTTACGATGGAAGATGTTCGTAATTATTACGTTGATTTAGGAAAAGTGCAAGGTATTTTACCAAAAACAGAAACTATTCCTGGGGAGACAATCGCCATGAATACAACCATTAAAACTTATATTACTAAGGTAGAAATGGGCACGAAGGGGACTTTAGTTTTGCTATCACGTAATCATTATGGTTTTGTGAAACGCTTATTTGAACTAGAAGTGCCGGAAGTAAATGAAGGAATTATTTTAGTTCATAATATTGCCCGCGAACCTGGCATTCGCACTAAAATTGCCGTTTATTCTGAAATGGCAACAGTTGATGCGGTTGGTTCTTGTATTGGTGAGAAGGGTAGTCGTATTTTAAAAATAATTGAAGAATTAAATGGTGAAAAAATTGATGTTATTCGTTATGAAAAAGATCCCGGCGAGTTTGTTAAAAATGCGCTTTCACCAGCCAAAAACTTACAAGTATTTATCACCGATGAAAATCATGCCATGGTAGTTGTTGGTGATGATGATTTTTCATTAGCAATTGGTAAAAAAGGTGCTAATGTTCGTCTTGCATCACGTTTAACCAAACATAAAATAGATATTAAATCACAAAGTCAAGCTCAAGAAGAAGGCATTAATATTATTATGGATTAGAGGTGATCTAATGAAAACAAAAAAAATCCCGATGCGCATATGTGTGCAAACGAGAGAAAAACATCCGAAATTTGATTTATTTCGGATTGTCAGAACACCAGAAGAGGAAGTTATAATTGATCTAAAAGGAAAGGCTAATGGTAGAGGTGCTTATTTACAAAAAAATTTGGCAGTCATTGCAAAAGCGCAACAATCAAAAGTATTAGAAAAACATTTAGAAGTAGCCATACCAGATACAATTTATGATGAATTAAAAAAATTACTATAAAGGAGGCGATAACAATGATGAAAGTTGTTGAATATGCTAAAGAAATTAATAAGTCAGTGGATGATATTTTAAAAGCATGCGCTGATTTAGAAATGGATTATATTACTGATCAAAATAGCATTTTAAATGGTGATGATATCGCTGATTTAGAAAATTATTTTATGGAAAGTGATAGTAAGAAAAAAAATATTAAAAAGAAAAAGAAGGAAGCAAAACCAACCAGCGATATTAGTTTAGATGAAGATATTGTTGTTTATCGTGATAATATTACCGTGCGCGAATTTGCTGATAATTTAAAACAACCACCTAATGAAGTGATTAAAAAATTGTTTACATTAGGTATTATGGCGAATGTTAATAATAATTTAGATTATGAAACGGCAGAAGTTATTGCATCAGAATATGGTAAAGAAATTAAAAAAGAAAGCGCTCTTGATATTGCTAATTTTGAAGAATATGAAGTGCGTGATGATGAAAAAGATTTAAAACCAAGACCACCAGTAGTAACCATTATGGGGCATGTTGATCATGGTAAAACAACTTTACTAGATACAATTCGCAAAGCGAATATTGCCGAACAAGAAGTCGGCGGGATAACGCAAGCGATTAGTGCTTATCAGGTGAATTATAAAAAAGGTCAGATTACTTTTATTGATACGCCAGGTCATGCTGCTTTTACGCAAATGCGTTCTCGTGGGGCGCAAGTAACTGATATTGTTATTATTATTGTGGCCGCTGATGATGGTATAATGCCACAAACAAAAGAAGCCATCGATCATGCTAAGGCTGCTGATGTGCCAATTATGGTTGCTATTAACAAAATTGATAAACCAGATGCTAATCCAGAACGTGTTATGACCGAACTTAGTGAGTATGGTCTTATGCCTGATGTTTGGGGTGGCGATGTCTTATACACTAATATTTCGGCTTTAAAAGGGGAAGGTATTGATGAATTACTAGAAAATATTTTATTAATTGCGGAAATGAATAATTATCGTGCTAATCCTAATCGTCAAGCGAGTGGAACGGTAATTGAAGCAAGTTTAGATAAATCGGTCGGACCAGTTGCAACTTTATTAATTCAAAGTGGGACTTTAAAATTGGGTGATCCGATTGTTGTTGGTACTTGTTTTGGTCGTATTCGTAATTTAAAAAATGATCAAAATCAAGCAATTGAAGAAGCAACACCTTCGCAACCAGTAGTTATTATGGGTTTAAATGAAACACCAGTTGCTGGTGATCGTTTTGTTGCTTTTGCTAGTGAAAAAGAAGCAAAAAAAGTTTGGGAAGCAAGAAAAATTAAATGTCGTGACGACGCCTGCCAGCCCACTACCAGTGTTAGTTTAGATGAAGTTTTCTCAAAAATAAAAGAAGGTGCCACGGAAGTAAAAGTTTTAGTTAAAGCTGATGTACAAGGAAGTGCCGAAGCAATTAAAGCTTGCCTAGAAAAAATTGTGATTGAAAATATTAAAGTAAAAGTTATTCGTAGTTCGGTGGGTGCTGTTAGTGAAAATGACATTATGCTAGCGAAAGCATCCGGTGCTATTATTATTTCTTTTAATTTACCGGTTAATAATGATATGTATAAGTGTGCGAAAGAACAAAATGTTGATATTCGAGTTCATAATATTATTTATAAAGTGGTGGAAGAATTAGAGGCTGCTATGAAAGGTATGCTTACACCAGAATATGAAGAAAAGAAATTAGGTATGGTCGAAGTAAGACAATTGTTTAAATTTTCCAAAGTAGGTGTCATTGCTGGTAGTTATGTCACTGAAGGGGTTGTTAAAAGTAACGCTCATTGTCGACTTTGGCGCAATGATGAATTAGTTTATGAAGGTAAGATAAAGTCAATTCAGCGCGAAAAAGATAGCGTTAAAGAAGTAAAAAAAGGTTTCGAATGTGGTATTACACTTGATAATTTTGATGATGTGAAAGAACAAGATATCATTGAAGTTTATGAAATGGTAGAAATTAAGAGGTGATAGACAATGAAAATTGAACGTATTAATACAGATTTAAAAAGAGAAATTAGTCATATTTTAGCTGATGAAGTAAAAGATAAAAATATTAAATTTGTAACTGTTATTGATGTTGAAACAAGTAATGATTTAGGTTTAGCAAAGGTTTATGTGACGGTTTTAAATGATGAAAAAAAAGATGAAACAATGCAAGCTTTACAAAAGGCGAAAGGTTTTGTGCGTAGTCAACTTTTTGATCGCGTTGAAATGCGGAAAATTCCGGACTTGCGTTTTATTTATGATGAATCAATCGCTCGTGGTTTTCGGGTTGATGAAATATTAAAGACGGTGCAAAAAGATGATGTGTAATCTTTGTGAAAAAGCGCAAGCGGAAAATGAATTTTATCTAAGTGATGAAACGAAAATCTTCGTTTGTTCTTTTTGTTTTGGTATTATTCAAGATATGCCTAATAAAAGAGAACATATTAACCGTTATACAGAATTGGCTTTTTTGCGTGAATATGTTGCGACTGTCAAAAATATGCAATTTGCGAAACAAAAAGTGCTTAAACGGGAAGGAAAATCTTTTTTATGAAAGGTCCTTTTGTTGATTTGCATACCCATCTACTTCCCCAAACTGATGATGGCACTCGTTCTATGAAAGAAAGCTTAGCTTGTTTGCAAAAGGCGAGTGAATTGGGCTATGAAACGATTGTTTTTACCCCGCATTATTTATCGGGAGTAAATAAGGATTATGCGACCAATTGGGAAACTTTTCGTATTTTAGCGAAAAAAGCACGAAAAAAAAATATGCCAGTGCGTTTAATTTTGGCGAATGAAGTAATGCTAAATGATGACATTTTAGCAAATTTAGCTGCTAAAAAAATTGTTACTATTAATAAATCGCGTTATTTATTAGTAGAAGTACCAATGTATAGTAATGGGTTAGATGTGA
>PXDA01000014.1 GCA_003566505.1 Mollicutes bacterium | reverse complement strand
CTGCCAAATTGTTTTTATTTCATATTCTAGTATCATTTTTATTTCCTGATCAGTCGTATTTATTGATTTAATATTATGAGGAAATTCTTCCTCTATTTTTTGCAAAACCACCGCTTGTTCATTACTTTCTAAATAAGCAATCATAGCTGTTTTTATTTCATTTGTTACCTGTTTGCGCTGATAAGATTGATAACTTAAGTTTAATAAAGCACCAAAAACTAAAAGCAGTAATGGTAGTATTAAAACAAACATTACCAATATTTGACCACGATTATTCATAAATTGTCCCTCTAGTTTCAATCACAAAAGGTTTCTCAATAAAATTACCAATCCCTGGTGTTATAAGGGCGACTTCTTTTTGCAAAACCATTTCATTCTCTGCCTTTGTTAAACTTAAATTATTTTCCCTCAAGTATTTTTCTTTATCTTCTACTTGCAATAACATTTCATAATGGTTTTCTAAAACAATTTTTTGATAAAATACATTGGCGATATCATAACTACCAAGCATGATTAAAAAAACAAATGGCAATATTAACACAAATTCAACTAAAGCTTGACCTCTTTTTTTCATGACATCACCCTTATTATCTTAAATTATAGCAAATTTATGAACAATTAACAATAAAAAAAGAAAAGTATCCCTACTCTTCTTCATTTTCCGTTATTTCTTCTTTTTGCAGTTTTTCATATTCACTGGCGGTTAAACACTTTCCTTCACCAGGTTTATCACCATCAACATAAATGCGATACGTAATATCACACGATATTTTAGTAGCAATATCATGCATGTACCCACTAAGAAAAGACATTATACTAAATATAACAACCACAATTAAAGCGATAATTAATACGTATTCCACTAAAGCCTGCCCTCGTTTCTTTTGCATGAGAACACCACCCCTATTGTTATCCTAATTTTATGCTTTTTTATTATGTTTGTCAAATAAGGATACCTATGCTATATTAATAACGGTGATAAAATGAAAATAATTTATGCCAATAATTTTTTATCACGATTAATTGGTAACGGTGGCAAGAAAAACATTAATCATATTTTAATTATTCCTCGTTGCAATGCTGTGCACACTTTTTTTATGCGGGAAAATATTGATATAATCATGACTAACCAACAAAAAGAAGTAAAATATATTTTTAGTAATGTGAAGCCATTTCGTGTTATTATGCCTAAAAAAGACATCTATTATACTTATGAAATGCCACCTAACACTCGTAATTTTAACATTGGCGATATAATGCCATTTTAATCATGATATTCAAATTCAAAATCAAGGATGCGCACTAAATCGCCTTCTTTAACGCCCGCTGCTTTTAATTTGTCATCGATACCCTTTTTTCGCAATTTATAAGCGAAATGATCAATCGATTCATCAGTCGTAAAATTAGTCATCTTGACTAATTTTTCTATTTCTTGACCACGCACAACCCAAACATCATTTTCACGATAAATACGAAAATCATCTTTTTCTGTAAATTTATAAACAACATGGTCATCAATTTCTTCTTCTTTTTCATCTTCAATTTCACTTAACATCTTTGCTAGAGTATTTACCATTGATAATAAACCTTTTTGATTGATTGCAGAAATTTCTAAGACCGGCTTATTAACTTTTTCTTTAAATTTTTTTAAATTTTCTGCCGCCCAAGGAATATCCATTTTATTAGCAATAATAACTTGTGGTTTGGTCATTAATTTTTCACTAAAACTCGCTAATTCTTTATTAATAATTTGATAATCCTCAACCGGATCACGTTGTTCAAAAGAACCCATATCAATAACGTGTGCGATAATTTTGGTGCGTTCAATATGTTTAAGAAAGCGATCGCCGAGACCTTTTCCTTGTGAAGCTCCTTTAATTAATCCTGGCAAATCGGCCACTACAAAACTTTTTCCTTCGCCGGAGGAAACGACACCTAAATTGGGCTGGAGGGTTGTAAAATGATAATCGGCAATTTTCGGTTTTGCTGATGATATTTTGGAAATAATAGTTGATTTACCAACACTTGGCATACCTACCAAACCAACATCTGCTAACATTTTTAATTCCACTTTAATGTTTTTTTCTTCCCCTGGCTCACCATTTTCAGCAATTGAAGGAGCAGGATTACTACTAGTAGCAAAAGCAATATTACCACGTCCACCACGTCCACCTTTCGCAATAGTTGCCCTTTGACCGTGTTTTACTAAATCAGCCATCATTTCATCACTATCAACATCTTTTACAACTGTTCCAACTGGTACTTTAATAACAATATCTTCTGCTTTCTTACCATGTTTTCCTTTACTGCCACCATGGTCACCACGTTCGCCTTTAATAAATTTATATTGATATAAGTCTACTAAAGTATTGATACCTTCATCAGCTTGAAAAACAATATCAGCGCCGCCGCCACCATTACCACCAAATGGCCCACCAAATTCAACGTGTTTTTCACGGCGAAAAGCAATTGTGCCATTACCCCCATCACCAGCTTGTAATTTCATATTTAACTCATCAACAAACATATCATCACCCTTATTATAATTATACACTAATAAAAAAAAAATAGAAACTTTTCGTTTCTATATTTTTTCCGAGTAAACACTAACTTGTTTTTTAAACCGCCCTAATCGTTCATATTTAACATATCCGTCTATTTTAGCAAAAACTGTGTCATCACTACCAACACCAACATTTTTACCAGGATATATTTTTGTGCCTCTTTGACGATATAAAATTGAACCACCAGTTACATATTCACCATCGGCAGCTTTCGCTCCTAATCGTTTCGAAATTGAATCGCGGCCATTTTTAGTAGACCCCTGCCCCTTTTTGTGGGCGAATAATTGAATATCTAGTTTCATTAATTTAATCATCATAACACCTCCTAATTTCTAAATTTTTGGGATATTGATCTTGTAATTCAAATAATAACTCAATTAAATTGACAAGTAATTTATCAGTAATTTCATCGTTTTTTACAATGATAATCTGCATTAAATCTTCTTCTTGTTTATAATCAATTGTCTTTTCATTTATGCGTAACAATCCGTTTACCGTTGTTATAACAATACTTGAAACTGCTGCACAAACAATATCCTTGCCTTTTTTTTCATATTCTGCGTGACCTGTTATTGTAATTTTTTTGATTTTTTCTTGTTGATAATCAATTTTGATTTGTATCATTTTATTTCACTTCAATTTCTTCAACAACTAGCATTGTATAGGGTTGGCGATGACCTTGTTTGCGGCGATATTTTTTCTTCGGTTTATATTTAAAAATTGTAATTTTTCGCTGCTTACCATGCTTTTTCACACGCGCTTTTACCTTTACATTTGGTAAATAAGGGCGACCAGAAATACCATTACACATTAAAACTTTATCAAGTTCCACTACTGAATTTTCTTTGGCATCCATTTTTTCAACGTACAATACACTGTCTTTACGAACAAAGTATTGCTTTCCGCCCACTTCAACTATTGCTTTCATGTTATCCTCCTTATTTTCTAAGACTCACCATTGAGGCACATACGTTTTCAAACCTCTTCTGTGTGGTTGTAGAGAAAGGCCCTACACAACAACAAATGATATCATAAATATTGATTATTGTCAATTATCATAACTCTAAAACTACTTTTCTTTTACTTTTTGGATACGACCGATAATTAATGCCACATTTTTTAAACATTTTTTTAGCAGCTTTTACTTGATCTGTGTCTTTATATTTATCCGATAAATAAATTACTTCTTTTATACCCGCTTGAATTATTGCCTTAGCACACTCATTACACGGAAACAAATCAACATATATTTTACTGTTTTCTAATGTCCGTCCTCGAAAATTTAAAATGGCATTCAATTCCGCGTGACAAACAAAAGGATATTTAGTATTTAAAAATTCACCTTCACGTCCCCAATTCATACTATCATCAGCATATCCAATTGGAGCACCATTATAGCCAATCGATAATATTTTATTATCCTGACTAACAATACAAGCTCCAACTTGGGTTGAAGGATCCTTACTACGATTAGCGGAAAAAAGTGCTATCCCCATAAAGTATTCATCCCAACTAATATAATCTTTTCGCTTTTTCATCATCTCACCTTTTCTATGGTGCAAGTAGAGGGATTTGAACCCTCACAGGTTTTCACCCACAAGCCCCTCAAGCTTGCGCGTCTACCATTCCGCCATACTTGCAATGAACTTATTATATCATAAAAAAAGAAGGTGAAAAACCTTCTTTTTAACTTCTTAAAGCTTTAAACATTTTTTGCCACAAACCGGTTGTTGAATAATTTAAGATCCCCACTTTATAAATTTTCAAACCATATTTAATTAAAAGAAAATTAAAAATAATCATCAATAAAATAGAAAATAAAACTTCAACTACACCAATTTGTTCTAAAACTAATAAGGAAGGTGATAAAATAGCTGATATTAAAGGAAAAAAGGATAAAACTCTAATAAAAGTAGCACCGGTAAAAACACCAGCCATAATCGCTAAATAATAACCAATTACTAAAATAATAACAATCGGCGTTTGTAATTGTTGAAAATCTTCAATATTAGTTGTCATTGAAGCAAGAATACCGGCTAATAAAGCATATGCTAAAAATGTTAATAACATTAAAATAAGCGTTAACGGAATAATATACATTAATTGACTGCCTAAATCACTATCTAAAACCATTTTTAATATATTATTTATTTCCGCACTGATACCATCAGTAATGCCTGCCGAAGGTGTTAATTGCCGCGAGAAAAGCGCAATAACGCCAAAGAGAAAGAGCAACAAACCTTGGATAATAACAAATAAATTACCTGCAATTATTTTAGCAAAAAAATGAATTTTCGGCGGCACGCTAGAAATTATTATTTCCATGCCGCGACTTGATTTTTCATCATTGACCTCCGCACCAATCATTTGTACTAAAAATATTGTCAACATAAAAAAGGGCAGGATGATAAAAGGAAACACCGTTGACATAATTGCTGCTTGCATTTCTTCATCACTATCTTTTTCTTCATCCAAAATAATCCGTTCAACCGCAATTGGTGTCGTTATTTTCGCTAACTCTTCTTCATCAATTTCGGTTTCAAGTAACGCTATTATAGAACGCGTTTCATTTAAACTAGTTAGAATAATTTGTTGTGGGATAGTTCCTAAATAAACTTCTGTAATCAGTTTTGCATCCATAACATTATCACTAGGCTCTAAATATATAATAATACTAGATGGTTCCTCTTCAATAATTTCTTCATAATCAAAAGTTTCATATTCTTCTTCGGTAACTAAATTAACCGCAAAAGATGATTCATCACGACCAAGAATGCTCTTTTCTACAACTGCTAATTGCTCGGCAAAAACATCATAACTACTGTCCGTTTTATCAACAACATAAATTTGTTCCTTACGATCAAAATCACCACCAAAAAAAGTAATAATAGTATCAATATTAGCAATTGCAACAATCAAAAACAATAATAAAACATTAACAATAACAAACCATTTTGTTTTAATTTTACGATTTAAACTTACCATAATTAAAAACTTTAACTTATTCGCCATATTTTTCACCTACTTTCGCGACAAAAATCTCATTTAGTGTCGGCTGTTGCAGTAAAAATTTATATATACGTTGGTCTTTTATGGAAGCAAAGACATTGTCTAAATAAGAAATGTCTTTGATTTTTACTTCCCAATCATCACCATTTTTGGTAACTGATACGACACCATCGATCGTTTCTAAATCTTTTTTCTTAATATTCTCACCATTTACAAAAACATTTTTCAAACCATAATTTTCTTTTATTTTGGCAATCTCGCCCCCTAAAACTTCTCGACCATCTTGAATTACAACTATTTTTTTACAAAAAAGTTCGACATGTTCCATCCGATGGGTAGAAAAAATAATCATACAACCACGAGAAGCCATTTCCAAAATTTCTTTTTTAAATATTTCCACATTTAAAGGATCTAAGCCCGCAAAAGGCTCATCTAAAATTAATAATTCCGGATCATTTAAAATCGCCGTAATAAATTGAATTTTTTGCTGATTCCCTTTTGATAATTCTTTGATTGGCCGTTGCCAATATTCCGCAATACCAAACTTTTTTAAAAGCATTGGTGCTCGCTCGCGAATCTTTTTTTCACTCATTCCTTTTAAAACACCATAAAAAATGCATTGCTGCTCCACCGTTAATTTTGTTAATAAACTTCTTTCTTCGGTCAAGAAACCTATTTTATCAGTTACAGAATAATCAATTTTACGGCCATCTAAAGTGATATCCCCAGCCTGATAATCAAGTAATCCCATAATCATTCGAAAAGTGGTTGTTTTACCACTACCATTAACCCCCAATAAACCAAAAATTTCACCTCGTTCAACCGCAAATGATAAATCGTCAACTGCTAAAAAATCACCATAATATTTGACAACATTTTCTACTTTTAACATTTTCTTCATCCTAACTTTCTAATTTTATTTTTTATTCTTTGCAAAGCATTATCAATTGATTTTGGAGATTTGCCAAGCATTGTACCTATTTCAATATAATCAAAACCATTTATCTTAAGTAAAAAAACTTTATTTTCCAAATCAGTTAATTGTGCTTGAATTTTAACTAATAATTCATGCTCATTTTCACTTGCTAGCAAGCGTTGAAAAGGTTCATCTTTGTCACTGCCAATTATTTCTTCAAGATTTAAAACTTCGCCATCATCAACCGTAATATCTAATGATAATGATTCATTTAAAATTTTATTTTTTTGTCGTTTTGATGAAACAACCAAACTCAACATGCGTCTTTCAATACAAGTTTTTGCGAAGGTATAAAAACTAGTATTTTTATCCTCTGAATAATTTTTTATCGCTTGATTCAATCCTAACATTCCTTCTTGAATGAGATCATTAATATCAATCCCACAACCTTGACATCCTTTATACATTTTGTTGGCATAGCCTATTATTAGGGGCTGGTACTTTTTATATAAAATTTCGGTTGCCTCTTCATTAGCTTCTGCAATATAACTTAATAATTCATTATCATTATAATCTCTGTATTTCATTTCATTCTCCTCTTTTGGGTTTCATAAATCAAAATACCAGCTGCCACCGAAGCATTTAAACTATTGGTCTTGCCAAACATCGGAATAGTTGCTAAAAAATCACAATTTTTTGCAACAGACTTACTAATACCAAATCCTTCACTCCCAATTACTAGCGCAATATTTCCCGATAGATCAATATTTGCCAAGT
>PXDA01000078.1 GCA_003566505.1 Mollicutes bacterium | reverse complement strand
TGGTAGAATGGCACGAAAAAATGTTTTGGTAAAAAAGATAAATGCGGTCGAAAGTTTAGGTAGTTGTACTGTTATTGCCAGTGATAAAACGGGAACCTTAACGTTAAATGAGCAAACAGCAAAATTAATATTAACACCTGATGGTGAAAATTATGAAGTGACCGGTGTGGGCTATAACGGGAAGGGAAAAGTAGCACAAGTTGGTGCGGTCGAAAGAATTGCTAAATTAGGTTTTATAAACAATGAAGCGAGTTTAGAAAAAACTAAAAATGGTTGGGAACATCACGGCGATTCAATTGATGTGGCATTTTTAGCATTAGGTATAAAAGCAAAAATTAAGATGGAACAAAAAAAATTAGTAGGTAGAATCCCGTATGAATCGGAAAATAAATTTTCAGCGGTGTTTTTTCGAGAATCTGGTCAAATAAAAATGACTAGTAAAGGTTCGGTGGAAAAGGTTTTATCATTTTGTAAAAAAATGAAGTGTGGTAAGAGAATAGAAAAAATTGATTGTGATAAAATTATGGCACAAAATGAAGAACTTGCGAAACAAGGATATCGTGTTATAGCTATAGCTGAAGGTGATTATCAAGGTAAAGAAAAAAAAGATTACCGAGAAGAAGATTTACACGACATGGTGTTTTTGGGTCTCGTCGGATTTATTGATCCGATTCGTAAGGATGCTATACCAGCAATTGATAAATGTCGGGCGGCGGGTATTAAAGTGATTATGATTACTGGTGATCATCCATTAACGGCTTTTACGATTGCAAAAGAGTTAAAATTAGCGGATAATTATGATCAAATTGTTAGTGGTTCGGAAGTGGAAGAGTATTTACAAAAGGGTCCGGAGGAGTTTGACAAAATGATTGCCGAAAAGACCGTTTTTACCCGTGTATCACCATTAGAAAAATTAGAAATTGTTAATGCTTTTCGTAGACAGGGTGAGTTTGTTGCCGTTACAGGGGACGGTGTTAATGATGCGCCAGCATTAAAAGCAGCTAATATTGGTGTGGCGGTTGGTAGTGGTACTGATGTTGCCAAAGAAACTGGTTCAATGATTATCACCGATGATAATTTTTTATCAATTGTTGATGGTGTTGAAGAAGGCAGGGTTGCTTATAGTAATGTTCGCAAGGTAATTTTAATGCTTCTTTCAACTGGAATAGCCGAGGTTTTATTGTTTATGCTGGCAATTTTAATGAATTTGCCAATTCCTTTAATAGCGGTGCAAATTTTATGGTTAAATTTGGTAACTAATGGGATTCAAGATATTGCTTTAGCATTTGAAAAAAAAGAACCAGGAATTATGAAGGAAAAACCACGTCATCCTAAAGAGAAAGTTTTTAATGTTAAACTAATAGAACAAACTGTTATGGCATCGATTGTCATGGCTGTAATTGTTTTTGCTTTTTGGAAATCGCTTTTGGATAGTGGGATACCAGTAGAAATTGCGCGGGGTTATATTTTGTTGTTGATGGTATTTATGCAAAATGTTCATGTCTTTAATTGTCGTAGTGAAACACGTTCTCTTTTTGCCATGAAATTTAGTGGTAATCCAGTAGTTTTTGTAGCTATTTTTGTAACTTTAGGTTTGCATTTTTTAGTTACACAAACGGCGTGGAGCACTATTTTGTCGGTTGAACCGCTTTCTTTTAATTATATTTTCTATATCTTTTTGTTAGCATTACCCGTTATTTTGGTGATGGAAATTTATAAATTTATGGAACCGAAGCGCAGGGGTAAAACAAAATAAAGTAATTAAGTTGAGAAATAATAGTCTTTATGATAGGATTATGGTGAGGTGGAATTATGCGAAAATTAAAAATCGATAGTGAAGTTATTGTTTATAGTATTATTTTTATTGTGGTGGGATTGTTTATCTTTTTCTTGCCCGAAATAGATGAGGCTTTACAAAATTTTTGGCGTAGTTTTTAAATGAAAAAAGTAATCTTATTATTAGCTTTTTTTATCATTGGGTGTCAAGAAAAAGATAATACGGAATCGTATAACAATAAACTATCTCAAGAAGTTCTACAGGTAAACTATGAAGAAATGATGCAAGCACGGAATAATGAAAACGTCGTTATTTTGGATGTGCGCAGTGTTGTTGAATATGAACAAGGACATATTGAGGGAGCAATATCAATTCCGGTTCAAGAGCTAGCGTTTCGCAAAAATGAATTAAATGCATATGATGAAATTATAATATATTGTCGCACTAATTCGCGCGCTCAAGATGCTTATAAGATATTGCAAGATAGTTTTGAAAAATTATATATATTTGATGAAGGATATGAAAAATGCTGTAGTTAATACAGCATTTTTTTTAAGAAAAAATATTTTTAATTTTCGGTAGTGCGCCAGTTTTGTTTTCTAAATGCGGTGGTAGTTGATAAGATTGATGAGCGGGATATTGATTTGCTTCAATTAATTCTGGACCATAGTTGGTAATAGCGATATCCCAACCAATCATTTTTAAAGTGGGGATTTTATGTGGCAACTCATTGCTCAAATTTAATATTTCTTGCCAATAGGGAATAGCTAAGCCTGGTATTTTTTGTTTGGTAAGGGGGTGTTCAACAAATGTTTCATCATTTTTATTGGCAGCCGGAAATTTGATGGTACCGTTTTTAATATCAATCGGTGCTACCATACCACCACCAGTCATGCCATCAACAATATTTTGATTACCGATACGCAAATAGGCGGCGATAATGTGAACTTGTTGCTTGTGTAAAATGGTTACAATTCTTAATGTGTTAACCGAATGCGGATGCAATTTATGTAACACATCATGTTGTCTTAATTCTTCTTCGACAATCGTTAAGTTTTTTTCTATTAAATAGTTATATAATTCTTTTGGTTGATAATCTTTGATTTTTATTTTTTCAATGCCAATTCCTTGTGATCCGCTTGTTGGTTTGGCGATTATAAATATTTTATCTTTTATAAATTGTTGAAATTCTTGATAATTGTTATTTAAAAAAAGCCATTTTCGATTTATATAATCAGCAAATAGTTGATTAAATTCATTTTTATGATGGACAAGATGCCAGTCTTTTTTATTATTTAATTTTTTAATATATTTATTGTTCTTGCCCCGTGTTAATAGTGTTTTTCTTTGACTAAAGTTTAATTCATACATTTTAAAAATACGGTAATCGGTGTATCCCCCCAAATAGAAAAAACCACACCAAACAATATCCAAAAAGATAATAATTTTTGGTTTTTTCGTTTTTTGTGAAACATAATCAACGGTTGTTCGTAAGTCTGTAAAATTGAGATTGCGAACGCGATTAACAAGGTATTTAATTCTATTCATTTTTATCACCATTTTTAAAATTATTAATTTTATTATTTATTTTGCGATGAGTTTTTTTAATAGTTCGGTGCGTATAGTTAATAAGGGTATAAAAATTAGGAAAAGCGGTTACTAAACGTCTTGTTAAATATGATTGTTGTAGTAAAATTTCTTTAACTTTTTCGTTGATTTCATTAGTGCGGTCTTTTTTAAGTTGTTCCGCGGTTTGGGTTACTTTACTAATAATTTTAAAAGAAACAATACTATCGCTAGTAAAGATAATAAGAGCGGGGATGCTGATAGCTAATAGTATATTATTATTAATTTCGGTAACTTTTGTCATCGTGAATGGGTCGATAAATAAAACAAAAATAACTCCGAGAGCGCCAAATAATAGCGCATGGGGCAGACAAACGCGGCCATCAACATTAAGCGGTAGTTGGGAATAGTCCCACCAGCGCGTGTTAAATATTTTCTCCAGCATGTAGTGAGCGATATATTCAATAGTTGTAATGAGCAAGGCACTTAAGAAAAAAATAGCCCAAGGATAACTTTCTAAAGAGGTAATAGTAAAATGCATGGCAAGGGCGGCAGTACCATAAATAGGTAGATAAGGCCCGATGAGAAAGCCACGATTAGAAAGTTTTTTGGTAAAGAAAAAAACGAAAATTACTTCGATTATCCAGCCGATAACAGAATAGATAAAAAAAAGGAAAAAATATAAAAAGAACGACATAAGATCCCTTCCTTCCGTATTAATTGTATAATGTTTTTAGTTTTTTGTCTAGGATTGTTATTTGGCTTTTAAAAAAGTTTTCTTTGCGCTATAATAATAGTAATGCTAGGGGGTGTCTTATGCAAAAAGTATTAGTAAAAATTTTAATGCTTATGGTTTTATTTTTTTTGTTTGCTTTTTCAGAACAAACCTTACTAGTTGAAAATATGGTGGGTAAAAATATTAATGATATTGATATGACTAATGTTGTTGTTAATGTCGTAGATAGTAATGAAAAAGCCGGTGTTATTGTTGCACAAGGCGTTAATCCTGGTGAGAGAAAAAAACAAAACGAATTGATTAAAATATTTGTTTCTAATGGTTTTCTTGATTTTGAACGTTACCGTGAAAATAAGGTTAATGAACTGGGAAAAATTCCTGTTTTGATGTATCATGGCATTTATGATATGAAAAATGAGGAAACTGATTTTTCAGGGGGCAATGTTGATCGCCATGGTTATCACCGGACAACGGAGGCTTTTCGTTCGGATCTAGAATTTTTTTATCAAAATGATTATTATATGATAAGTTTACGTGATTATTTAATGGGAACAATTAATGTGCCTATCGGAAAAAGTCCTGTTGTTTTAACTTTTGATGATGGTCTTGCCAATAATATAAGAGTTTTGGGAAGAGATGATGATAACCAGTTAATTATTGATGAAAATAGTGCGGTTGGTATTATGGAAGAATTTCGTGCTAAATATGATGATTTTGGTGTGACAGCAACCTTTTTTTTGAATCAACCTTTATTTCGACAAAGAGAGTATAATTATGATATAATAAAATGGTTAATTGATAATAATTATGATGTCGGTAATCATGGATTTAATCATAAAAATTTATCACCGCTTGATAAAGATGAGGTGCAAATGGAGATTGGTCGCATGGATGCATTGTTAAAAGAAATAAGTGATAATCGTCATTTAAACGTTGTTGCTCTTCCTTATGGACGCCCTTATCAAAAAACACATGAGAATTTTTCTTATATTTTAAAAGGACGATATCAAGAACATAATTATGAAAATATAGCGGTTTTACGTAGTGGGTGGAAACCAGATTTCTCACCTTTTGATAATCGTTTTGATCAATCATTTATTAAAAGAGTGCAAGCTTATGATAAAGATGGTGAAAATTTTGATATCGAAACAACTTTTGCTAGATTAGAAGAGACGCGATATAGATCTTCAGGCATTATGGAAATTGTCGTGGCGCCAGAAAATATGGCGCAATATATTGCTACGGAAAAACGGGTTATATTGTATGATTGAGAGGGATCGGTAGTTTGAATAATAAAGGTTTTGCTATTACAAGTATTATTTATTTGTTATTGTTATTGTTTTTGATACTGGTATTAGGTATGTTATTAATGCTTGGTTCGCAAAAAACTATTTTAGATAACTATAAATCAACTATTTTAGATGAAATTACGAAAACACCGACAACCGATAATTATGTGCAAGAGGGATTAGTTTTATGGTATGATGCTAAAATTAATTATGATAAAATTCAACAGGTGTTAATTAATAACGATGTTTTTGCTGATTTAGCAACTAATAATGATGGTAGTTTAATAAATTTTGCGAGCGGAAACTGGCATGATAACTTTTTATATTTTCCAGGTACGGATGAGTATGTTACTACTAATTATGCTGCTCATAATTTTACGGCTAATGATGATTTTTCTTTAGAAATTTATTTGCAAATTTTAGCAGTAAATGCTGATAGCGAAAATGAAGCAAATAGTTCAGTTTTGTTTGGAAGTTATGATGGTGAGGGGTATGGCGTTTCTTGGGTGACATATGATGAAGATGATACCAAATATCATTTAATAGCGGGATTAGTTAATGCTGAGAATAATGTTTTTACACCTGAGTTTGAAGTAACTGACTATACAAGACGCAAGCATATTGTTATGTCTTACAGTAATATGTATAACGAACTAAAACTTTATGTTAATGGTGATTTAGTAGCAGTAGAGGATGCTTCTTCTGGTGATTATACTACTAGTTTGGGTGATATAGGTATTGGTTTATCGCAAACATTTGATAATGAGTTTTTAGCGGATTATACTAATATGGAATTGTATAGTGCCCGTATATATGAGCGAGCAATTTCGCATAATGAAGTGTTGCAAAATTATGCCGTTGATAATGCTCGTTATTATTACGAATAAGAATTACAAAAAACTAGATTTTTTTAAACGTAAGCTGTAAAGTTAACGTTTTTTTTGGTTTAAATTCTTGATATAGGGATGTTTTTTTGTTAGAATTAGAAAAGTTAGAGGAGGGTATATTTATGAAATTAGGTATGATTTTGTTAGGATTAATGTTATTTGTGGTTGGCTGTAGTTGTAATGGTGAAGAGGAAGAGAATGACTTGTTAGCAGAACCAATAACTTGTAATGATTATATTCTAGCGGTTTTAGAAGATGAAGGATGGTTTCAAACTAATGGTGCAATTTTCACTAGTGATGAGGATAATCATTTAGTTTGGAATTTGAGTTCGAATGTATTTACTTATATGCATGATGATGAGCATGTACAGTTATTTGTTAATAACGAGCAAATCTTTGTTGGTAATAATTTTGAAGACGATCGTTTTGCAGAATTAAATGAAGAATATAATTATGATGAGTTAAGTACATTAGCAAGTCGTATTCATGAAGATTTTGATGACAAGAATTGTCCATTAAGGGGTAAAGAACATGATATTTTTGAAGAAGAATATCAGGATATTTATGCTGGCGAAGAAAATGTTGAAGAAGAATAAAATTGAAAAATAAGAAGGAGTAAAGAAGAGGTAAAAAAATGAATAAAATATTTTTTGTCAAAAATAGGGGATTTACGTTAATTGAATTGTTGGCGATAATAGTAATATTAGCAATTATATTATTAATCGCTATGCCAATTGTGTTAAATGTAATTAACAATGCCCGAAAAGGGGCCTTTGAAACAAGCGCACAGGGTCTAGTTAAAACGGCTGAAAATGATTATATGGTGCGTACAACTCGTGGTGATTCCGGAACAATTGAATATGTTTTTGAAGATGGTGAGCAGGTTAGTGAAGATAAACTAGCATTTTCAGGAAGCGTTCCTAATAATGGTCGTATCATTATTCGTGAAGATGGCAAAGTAGCGATGGGTATTGAAGATGGCACATGGTGTATTCAAAAAGCATTTGATAGTAGTGAAACGACTGTAACCTTACTAGAAGAAATGGAAGGTCCGTGTGATATTCCTGATTTTGTCGGATATGTTACTTGGTCGTTAAATGAAGCGGATGAACTAGTAGCAACGCTACCAATATATAGCGGTAGTTATTTTGAATATAGTGTTGATGGTGAAACATGGCAAGAGCAACATGTTTT
>PXDA01000001.1 GCA_003566505.1 Mollicutes bacterium | reverse complement strand
GGTCAAAGTCAACAACTTGATCGTTCGCAATTTCGAGTTACAATCGGCAATTATTCTTTTTATCATAATCATCGATTTGGTGATCATTTAATAGATTTTGGTTCAATATATTTTAATCAAGAATTTACTGGCGATGCTCAGGAGTATATTTTTGCTTTTGAAATTCCGGCTGATTTTATTGAACGTCAAATGCGTTTTGATTATGTTGATGTGCATGGTGATTTAATTGAAGGTCGTGGTATTCATAGTGTGTTGTTGAAACCAGAAAACATTGATGATGAGATTGTTCATTTAATTACTCGTACTCAGGAGCGAATGTATTTTAATCGACCAATATTACATAGTTATGTTGAATTAAACAGTTATGAGTTGTCAGAATATTTTGCTTTAAATTATAGATTTTGTGGACGCACGAATCGTTGTTTTACGTCTACTGAATATTTGCGACCAGGTTATAGTACAAATTATGATTTAGCTTTGTTAAGAGTAGATGGTGATTTTGTTTTAGGTGAACAAGTGGAACATTTACGGTTTAATTTAGGTGATTTTTTACGGCATTTTGCTTTTTTGCGTTATGAAATTGATGGGGAGTTAAAAACTCGTCGTTTTGTGGGATTAGTACGGCCGCAACGCGCACCAACTAATGATTATTTTTTAGAGGTGCCTAAAGAGGCTTTGCATGCCGATAATTTAAAGATTATTGTTTTAATACGAGATCATTTTTATGAATATCGTTTGCAGTGATGAGTGAGGAGGAATTATATGCTTAAATATTGTGGGATAATACTGGCCTTGGTTTTTTTTCTTAATCCTTTTTCTACACACGCTTATTGTCCCGAAATAGAAAGATATCAAGAATCATCTTATTTGTCTACGATAGCTGGAAATATTTTGTTTGCTACTTTTTATGAGGAAAAAAATGGCGCAATTGAGTTTAGTATTAAAATTAGTAACTTGCATCCTAATATTGAGGTGTATGAAGAGAGTCAAGATCTTAGCATATATCATGATAGTAATCGCTCCCAGCCATTGGAATATACGGTGGGGGGCTATGAGTCGAATCAAACGGTGCGATTTGTTATTTATCCGCGTAATAGTCGTTGTTTAGATGATGAAGAAATGTTGTTAGTCCGTCATGTTAATATTCCGGGTTATAATCCATATTATGATGACCCATTATGTAAAGGGCTGTCAAGTTTTCTTTATTGTCAAAAATGGCATGAAGTAAGTATAGATTATGAAGAATTTGAGGAAAAAATTGAAGAGTACCGGCGTGGTCTTGAAAAAGATGATGATGAAGATGATAAAGATGATGGAAGAATAATTTCTCTTTTCGTTTTAATTAGGGAAAATTATTTGCATATTGCCGGTTTGTTTGGTATAATTATCATAATATTTGTGGCTAAAAAAATGCTAAAAAAGGATGATTTTGGATTATAGGAGGCAGTTCATGAAAAAGTTTGGATTTTTCGTGTTAACGATTGTGTTAGTTAGCTTTTTCTTTGTGATAAAGGAAGTTAGAGGTCTTGATGGTGGGGTCGGCTCTACAATTGGTGGTGGCGGTCTTTTAATGCCTGGCAATGTTATTCGTATTAACGGTAGTCACAATCATTTACATGGGTTACGTGTATATGTTGTTCGTGATACGGGTGGAAATCCAGAACTGCTTTCATATGTTAAGGATTTAAATCATATAACAGCGGTTGATACTTCGGCTTATGAAACGGTGCAAAGATTTAGTACTAATAGTCAAGGAAAAGGATTAGGATATCGTTGGGATACAACTATTGGTGAGCATGGTAATACTGAATATCAACAGTGGAGTATTGAAGGAAGACGACATTATGATGTTTATTATACCAATCCAGGATTATTTGAGCACATTGGTGCAAGTGGTGATATTACGAGTAATCCACTTAATTCCTTTTTTCGAGGTTTAGCAGAAAAAACGCCAGAAGATGTGCCGGAATGTGAGCCATTTAATAATTGTTTATTGAAATTTTTAGCAGATGATTTAGGTGGCTTTAGTGATGCAATGTATGATAATCTTTTAGAACAACAAAATTTAGAAGATGTTTATGTAATGGTAGAACCAGCAATGCGTTATATATGGTATTGTGATAGTTATGATGGTAATTATTGTAGTAGTACTAATACCGGTTATCAGCACACATATGTTTTAACAACAACCGAAGGGTTTGCTTATTCTAATTTTCATATTCAACAAACTATTAGTCGTGGTGGGCATGTAAACCAATCTTATTTTCAACATGCATTTAGTACGGTTTATAATCGCGCAGTACATTTTGTTATGAATACAAATCCACCAAGAGGCGCTACTGATTTTCGTGAATTTAGTGCATTAGATACAGTAAGGGCATCTCGCAACCCGGCTTGGGAACATACACAGTGTGCAGGATATACTAGGCGACAATATAGTTGGCATTTATATTCGCCACATCATACAGGAGCACGCCCTTTTAACAGTGCGGGTGGTAATTATATGCAAGCAGCTATAAATGATCCTAGTGTTTCAGCTATTAATTGTAATCATTGTAGTGGTTCAAATCATCGGCCAAATTATTGCGATCCTGGTTCACCGGTTGATGTTTCTCGTGCAACTGAAGCACCACGGTACGTTAATATATCTAATACATATCAAGCAGGTGATTTAGTTGGTAGATCAGGTTTTGGAATTGGCTATTTTTGGTTAAATGATTTAGTTGAGGAAATGGATCGTGAAGGAGTTTGTGAAGAGGCTATTGATGAAATAAGAAGTCCATTTTTGGGATCCGAAGGATTAACATCTGCTTGGCGTTATTTTATTGATAATTATTTAGGGCATGATAATAGTCCTGCGAGTATTAAAGATTGTTGTGATCGTGATCGCCCTAGTACTGAGGAAGAAGATTTAGTATTTTTAGAATATGTTGAGGAGATGGAATCATTAGCGTCAACGGTTAATTTACCTGCTTTACAAACGCATGCTCAAAGAGTTCGTGAAATTTATAATGCGGAATGCTTTGTTCCCGATGATGAAGAAGATGAATGTGAATATTATATTGAAGTTGAATGTCCTGATTGTGAAGAGGAATTAGATTTTGGCAGTATAAAAGATATTGATGATTGGGACTGTATTTTTATTAGTGATGAAGTGGCACCAGCTGAATTTCGGGATCATTATATTCAAGAAAGCCCACAAAATGATTACTGTAAAGTTTTTTGTCGAGAAGATATTGATTATGTTTATCCAGAACCAACTTTTGTGGTTCCGGCAGGGTTTCATTTTATTATTGGGCATAATGAAGACGTTAGTCCCACTATTCCAAGTTGGGGCGATTTAAGTTTTCAAAGTAGTGCAGAATGCCGTCCTACAACCGATCGTGACCTGGAAGATGATCCATTAGATGGTGATCACGATTATTTGCAAATTGATCATGTTAAATTTTTGGAAGATTACATAGAAGCAAATAATCAAGTTGGTGAAGATTGGGATCAGTATCAAAGTTCATATTTACGTGAAGAAGCACGTGATGAAGCATATTATATTGGCTCACATTCGTCGTGTGGTTATGTGTACGTTGGTAGTAATTCTGGAACGACAGGTTGTATCGAAGAAGAACGTCGTTATAGTTGTTCGGCGTATGGTTCTAGTTGGGAACCAGTAACTGGTGCAGATGAACGTAATCATGATAATTTCTCATGTGAACGGAGACGAGGGACAGGAAATTATTACAGTTGTCCAAGTGGTTACTCAGCAAATTTTGATACAAGTCGTTGTCGAACATCAAGTGGTACGTGTACCTCTACTCAACCTGATGAGGATGGTAATTATGATACAATTTCAGCAACAAGAGGTTCAAGATGTTGCGGACATTTATCAAGTAATTATCAATTATCAGGGTCAAGTTGTGTTTGGACACGTGATAGTGCGAGATTTTCTCATTGGGAATGTAATAGTACTGATACAACGAGATTGCAAAGAATTCGCACGCCAAATTATGAGTATACTGACCCGAATTTTTCTGAGAATATAATTCCTTCGGGAACTCATGAAATATGGTGTTCTCGTCAAGCGCATGTAGATTATAGTTGGCAGTCTGATACAGGTACTCATGGGAGTGAGACTCGATATGTTGAACCATATCCTGCTGAATATCGGGATAATCCAGGTTTAATTTCGGCGGGAAGGCCAAGTGAAATACCATCGTTAACACAGAGAAGAAATACTTATCTTTCTAGCGTTGATTATCGTGATTCATTAGTTGAACAAATCTTAGAATGTAATAATTTTTCTTATGAATTTGATAATTTTGAACCGAATATTAATTTGAGTTATCATGATTATAAATATGGTGGGGAATTTCCATTACAACGTGATAGTGAATTTGCCGATGAAATTGCTTACCATCAAGAGGGCTCGGAAGGGCCTTATGCTGAAGATGTGACGGATCGTTACGATTGTAGTAGTCCAGAATATCCTTCGGGAATAAATTGTGAAATAAATGATCAAGTGTATCCTATTAATGATGATTTTCGTTATGATGCCGATTTAAATGTTCGTTTTTCACTTGATGGCGATGTCTATCGTTATGTTGAAAAATCAAATGAGCAAAGAGGTATCTTTAGCGTAGATTCAGTTTCCCAGCATGATATACCATCGGGTGATCATTATATTGATATGGGTTATGCTAATTTACCAGTACATTATTATCAAGGCGAATACCCAGGATTTGGTGGCGTTGTTCATCGTCATATTGAATTAAATTTTGCAACTCCTCCGACATTAGGTTCCGGGAATCGTTTTAATCAATTTGTTTTTGGTGCTTATCCGCCGGATGTGCCTGCTGATTGTTTCTCGTATGAGTGTGAATATGCTATTAATTATGAATTCCCAACGCCTACTGAAGATTTAAATATGTTGGCGAAGTTTCGACCAATAGATTTAGAACAACCATTTCCAGGTTTTGATGGTGGTGGAAGACAGCCGGGAATGAACTGGGGCGATCAAACTAATATTCAAAATGTGATATTAAATAATCGTCGCACAAGTAGTTATGAAATTTATGATTTAGATCCCATGTATGTGATTGAATTAACACCGAGAACGATTGGTCAAGTACGTAGTTATAATCGTTCACATGGTTACAACGAGTCAACTATGGATTGTCGTCATAATAATCATTTGGAATGTGTTAGTAGTTTTATTGATCAATTTGATTTTATTAAAAGGGATGATTGTCTCAGCTTTGACTGGGATGGTTGTCATTAAAAGAGGGGAGTAGTTTATGAAAGAATCAATGTGGCTAGTATTTGTAATTGCCTTTGGGATAATGGCGTTTCTCTTTGTTTTCTTTTTTCAAAGAATTGTTACAACTAATGAACATAATTATCATATGTTAAAAGAAACAACGGAAGCTGCTATGTATGATTCAATTGATTATTCGGCTTATCGAGCATATCGACAAATTAGAATTGACCGTGAGAAGTTTGTGGAAAATTTTGTGCGAAGATTTGCTGAAAATGCCTCTTTTGCTGATAACTATCGAATTGAAATATATGATGTTCATGAGTATCCCCCAAAAGTAAGTATACAAGTGTCAACAATGGAGGGTGGAACAGCAACGGTGGGCGCAGATCATTTTCACTTTGGCATTATTAATAGAATAGATGGAATTTTGGAAACGGTGTATTAAGGAAAGGAATGATAATATGAATAATGTAATGAATGCTCTAAACAATTTTTTAAGAAACAAAAACATTGTAACAATTGCCGGGGTTATTATAATTATAGCGATTTTATACTATGGTTATAATAGTCAAATTCAAAGACAGGTTCAACCGGTACGTAATGTACCAATGGCAAGACATGAAATACCAGCGGGAACGATGGTAACAGAGGAAATGATTGATTATATTGATATCCCACGGATGTTAATGCAGGAGGAAAAGGTGGCACGAACTTCAGCTGAAGTTGTTGGTAAATATGTTGATTATAATACCATAATTCCTGATGGAAGTTTGTTTTATCGTAACGTTTTAATTGAGGAAGAAGCTTTACCTGATTCAATTTTTGATAAGGTAAAAGATGGTGATGTTGTTCATCGATTCCGTGTTAGTACGGAAACTACTTTTGGTAATGCTATTTTACCGGGTAATATGGTTGATATGTATATGAAAGTGGTAGAACCAAATACCCGAAAAATTATTTTTGGTAAATTATTAGAAAATATTGAAGTTATTGGTGTACGTGATTCACGTGGTATAGATGTCTTTTCAACTAGAGAACGTGATATGACACCATCGATAATTATTTTTGGTCTTGAACCTACTTTACATAATTTATTAAATAAGGCACAATATTTAACACAGTATCAAGTAGAACTTTTTCCGGTACCACATGGCGGATCGGTTGAAGCAGTAGAAGGAACGATGGTTCGTTCGGAAGTATTAAAAGAATTTATTAATACATATACATTTCCAAATCCGGAGTTATTTGATGAAGATGATCCCGATTTTGATTTTGGTGATGATTTTGATTATGAAGATTTAGAAGATGATGATGGCTTTGATTTTTACGACGAAGAATAAACAACTAAAGTCTTTAGTTTGGAAAACAAGAAGAGGGGTATGGCTGTATGTTTGAAAATATGTTCGCCCAAATTGATTTTGGCGCATTAAAACCTTATTTAGAAAAAGATGATATTACTGATATTTCCTATTGTAATGGTGGTCAGATATGGCTAAAGACATTGTCAAAAGGTGAGTATCGGGTTGGAAATCCAAGTGTTGATGATGCTTTTATGGAAAAATTAGCGTTTCAGTGTGCCAATGTTATGGGAAAAACATTTAATATGGCTCATCCTTTCCTTGATGCTGAAGGAGCAGAATTGCGTTTAAATTTCGTTCATAAATCAATTGCTCGTAATGGCATTGCAGTTGTTTTGCGAAAAACACCTGCAAAAATTCGTTTAGAGAAGGACAAAATATTACAAGAAAAATATATTACTTTAGATATTCATGATTTTTTAATAAAGTGTGTTGAAGGACATTGTAATATCCTTGTGTGTGGTGAAACAGGTTCCGGAAAAACCGAGTTTGTTAAATATTTAGCTTCGCACACAAAAGAAAATGAAAAAATTATTACTATCGAAGATACATTAGAGTTACATCTTGATCGGATTTTTCCGCATCGCAATATCGTTGCCATGAAAACGAATAATATCGCTGCCTATTCGGACGTATTGGTAACGTGTATGAGACAGAATCCGAAATGGATTTTATTATCAGAGGTGCGTAGTGCTGAAGCGGTAACGGCGGTCCGAAATTCGATTTCGTCTGGTCATTATATTTTATCGACTATTCATGCTGATAAAGCAGCAGCTATTCCGAATCGAATGTATAGTTTGTTGGAAACAAATCAAAATATTGAACAATTTTTAAAAACGATATATCGATATGTACAACTGGGAATATATGTTCGTGGATATCAAGATAAAAATACAAAACGTTTT
>PXDA01000034.1 GCA_003566505.1 Mollicutes bacterium | reverse complement strand
TCCAAGATTTAGTATTATTAGAACAATATTTGTTAGGTTTAATAAACACCTTCCCAGTATGTAGTGGTACCGCTTGGTATCGTGGCATGCAACAAGCTGAAGAAGGCGTACATCGTTGGGCGGAGCATATGGGGAATGCATATTCGGTGCGTTGTATAGTTGAAGAAGAGGAAACAGGCAATACATTGGAAGATTGTTTAATTAATAATGATTGTGAAGAAGTTGAAGTGCCTGAATATTATGTTGGGACCGAAGGAACTTGGATTCCGGTTGCTAATGGAACTGAACTTGATAATGTAAGGTATGATTCAAGTAATACATTTGGTGCTGGCACAAAATGGGAAGATGATTATATAGGTGGTTTAGATAAAAATTATATTCAAGTAGCAGAAATTGATTTGGCAAGTTTTGTTAATTGGAGTCCTCTAAGTGAGTGTTGGTCTAGTTGGCCCGATATCTTTAGAGGAAAATTTGATGGTAATAATTATGAAATAAAAAATTTGACAATTATTGATGAAGAAGTCGAATTAACTTATGCTGGTTTATTTGGCTGGACATTTGAAGCAAGCTTTAGGAATATAAAACTTACTGATGTTGATATAGTTGGTGGAGCGACTTCAGGAGCTTTAGTTGGTGAAACAGAAGGAGAAACAATAATAGAAAATTGTTCTTCAACGGGTAGTATGAAAGGCGGACATGTTGGCGGGCTGATTGGATATAATTATGAGGATGGCAATATAATAGATAGTTATTCAACAGTTGATATTGAAACTACTGAAGGTGGACTAGGTGGTGGATTAATCGGTATACATTCGAATGGTGATATTATTAATTCATATGCAACTGGTAATATTATAGGACAAGGTTATAATATTGGTGGCTTAGCTGGGCGCGCAGAATATGGAAATATAATAAATTCTTATGCAACTGGTGATATTCATATCCCTAGTGGTGTCGGATGGAACGCTAGAAATATTGGTGGATTAGTTGGTCGTACTGATGAAGTAGAGATAATAAATTCTTATGCAACGGGAATAGTTGAAGGCGAAGAATATATTGGTGGTTTGGTTGGTTGGCATGATAGTGGAAATATAGAAAAATCTTATGCCACTGGTGATGTCTTTGGTGATGAAAATGTAGGTGGTTTAGTCGGATTGGCAACAAGTGGTTCTTATATAACAAATTCTTTTTCATTAGGTGATGTTTCTGGTGGAGAATGGTGGACTGGTGGACTCGTAGGTTCAAATGGAAGTAATATCAACAATTCTTATGCAATAGGAAATGTTACAGGTGATAATGATATCGGTGGTTTAGTTGGTGAAAATTGGGGGAGTGTTAATAACTCTTATTGGAATACTGAAACTTCTGGACAAAATGAATCAGATGGAGGCGAGGGAAAAACTACTTCGCAAATGCAAGATATTACTACTTATAGTGTTTGGGATATAGCACCTCAAAATGATGTAACGCAAGATGAATATGGCTGGAATGATAACTATATTTGGGGTATTGGAACTGCTAATGAGGGTTATCCATTTTTAAAACTTGAATAAAAAATGATGATGATGGTAGGGGAACACCCAAAAGTTCTGCCGAAATGCAAGACATAAACACCTATTTACCCGAATGGGACATAGTTCTTAGTTCTGAATGGGTAGATGAAATTTGGGCGATTGATTAAAAAAGATTATGTTATATTAATAATTTATTATAAGAGTGATTTTAATTTAAATAGTAATTTAATTTCATATGGGGCTTTAAAATTAAGTAATGTTATAATAACAACATGAAAAAAATCAGACCAAAAAGTTTGCCAAAGGCATATAAAATTGGTGCAAGTGAATAATGTTAAAAAAAAGATAAAAACGAGAAAATGTGATTGTTCACATTTTTTTGTTATAATTTAATTGGGTGATATGATGGGAAAAACAAGTAATACTTTTAAAATGTTGGAATTATTAGCTAATGGGCGTGTATATAATGCTAAGGAATTAAGTGAGTGCTTGGAAGTTAAGCCTAGAATGATAAGACAATATAAAGAAGAGTTAGAAAAAGCCGGCATTTATATTGCCACCATCAAAGGCCCTTTAGGGGGTTATTATCTTGATTATGATTTTAGTATGCCAGTAAGGGGAATTGGAAAAGAGGAGCTAGAGTATTTGAAGAATATTGATGATCCAAAGATTCAGAATATTGTTAATAAATTGGAAAATTTATTAATCAAAGAAGTAAAAATAATGAATCGCGCTCTTTATAATAAAATAGCGGATGCCATTGCTCAAAATCAAAAAATGTTAATTACTTATCAATCAACTAAAGGATCGGTGCGTAGTAGAATTATTCATCCATAAGCATTATATAATAATTTGGATATCTGGCGTGTACAAGCTTTTTGTGAATATAAAAAAGACATTAGAAGGTTTCGATTAGATTCAATTTTAAGTTATAAAAAATTAAATGAATATTTTTAAAGGGCGCATATAGAACCTATATCTTTGTTATAATAGTATCAGGAGGGAAGAAATGGAAAAAATATTTCAAGCCATTAATTATATGGTTGTCGCACATCAAGATGAATATCGAAAAGGAAATAACCTACCCAAATCAACGCATTTATTTAGCGTAGCAGCCATATTATTAAAGTATGGTTATGATGAAGAGGTTGTTGTGGCAGGTATTTTGCATGATGTCGTAGAAGATACCGATCGCGATATTGATGAAATTAAAAAACTTTTTGGTCAAAAAGTAGCTGGATATGTTTTAGCAGAAACAGAAATTGATAAAAAAAATTCTTGACAATTAAGAAAAAAAACTCAAATTGAATCATTAAAAAAAGCTGCTTTAGAAGTAAAAGCAATTGGCGCTGCTGATAAAATGCATAATTTATATTCACTTTATGAAGATTATCAAAAGCAAGGTGAAAAGGTATGGGCGAATTTCAATGCTAGTCGACGTGATGTAATTTGGTATTATCAAACGGTTATTAAGGCAATTTGTTTAAATGCTTCGGGAGAAATTTTTGATGACTTAAAGCAATTAGGAGAAAGGATAGACGAATTAAATGGCGAAGATAATTGAGTTTACAGGGGTGCCAGAAGCAGGCAAAACAACGGTAATTTATAAATTAAAAGAAGCTTTAGGAGATTATCGGGTAAAAATAATTGATGAAGCTACGACAAAAATGAAAAAGGATTTACCTGATGATGCTAAAAATAAAGTAACCTATATTGTTGCAGATATCATTAAAGAATATGTTGCTGCTATTAATGGCGACTATGATTATATTTTAATTGATAGGGGTTTATATGATCGTTATTTTTGGAATTATTTTTCTTATATGAATGGCGATATTGGTGAAGAAGAAAAACAATCCAGAGATTTGTTTGTGTTACATGAATTTATTAATTATCAAGTTGATTTGTTAATAGTTTTTTTAGTAGATGGTGAAGAAGCGGTTAGAAGAAGAGGTAGCGAAGGTCGTTTTGTTACCAAGGAAAAAATGAATTTTTATGGAAAATTATTGCAAGATTTTTGTCAAGATTTTAATGAAACAAAAGTAGTACAAGTGACAACAACTAATAAAAATGTTGTCGAAGTAACTGATGAGGTGTTACAAAAATTGGTTTGAGATGAAAGCAATGATTTTTTAAAGGAGGCAATTGATGAAGAAAGCGATAATGGTTGATATGGATGACGTAATGTGCGGTGGTGGCTTTTTAGGTTTGATAAATGAATTTTTAGGGACAAATTATACTGAAGAAGATGTCGAGGGCTATTACATGCAAAATCTTATGCCAAAGGATAAACAAGCGTTATTTTTAGATTATTTGATGTCAAAAAATTTTTATGATTATTGTCATATTTATCCTTATGTACAAACAGTTTTACAAGAATTACAAGAAGAATATGAGGTTTTTGTTGGCACTTCTTATGTTATTCCCGAGCGCGAAAAAGAATCGGGAATCATTTTATTGCATAAATATAATTTTTTGCAAGAGCATTTTTCTTTTTTAAACCCTCATAATTATGTATTTGTTGGTAATAAAGAAATTTTAAATTGTTATGCTAAAATAGATGATCGATTAGAAAATTTAAAAAGAACAAGGCGGAAATTACTTTATACAGCGTATCATAATAAACATTTGGCAAATGATTATTTACAAGAACAAGGAATTGAGCGGGTTGATGGGTGGTTGGATGTGAAAACAAAGCTTTTGCAAAAGAAAATTTAAAGAAAGAGACTAATAAGAAAAAGTGTGCTATAATCATTTCATAGAAAAGAGTGGGAAAATGAAATATTATTTATTATCACTGGGATTTTTTTTAATGGTAAGTGCTTGTAGTTGTGGCGCGACTGAAAATGATGTTGATGAAGAAAAAATTGATCCGACTGAGGAAGTAGTGGTAACTTTTACTAATGAAGATTTAGAGGCGGTAATTAGAGAGGAATTGCAAAAACCAACTGGTGAAATTACGTCTTTTGATATGCAAGAGTTATATTATTTAACTATTAATGAAACGGGAATTACAAATCTAGATGGCTTGGAATATGCATTGGAATTGCGGGAATTTTCATTAATTAGAGAAACGGTTGATTCATTAGCGCCATTGAAAAATTTGGATAAATTAGAACGATTAACAATTCGTTATAGTGAAATTAAACAACTGCCCATTGCATTTAGTGAAGCGGTTAATTTAAAACATATATCAATAACCGGGACGATTATTGAAGATGTTTCCTTTGTTGAATACATGACAAATTTGGAGCATGTAACAATTAGTGATGGTGGCATAAAAGATATTTCAGCTTTAGAAAATTGTGTTAATATAGAACAATTAAATTTTCGCGGTAATGAAATTGAAGATATTAGTTCCTTATCAGAGATGAACAAATTAGAAGTATTAAACTTGCAAAGCAATAGCGTGTCATCAATTGAACCGCTAACGGATTTACAATCTTTAAATGATGTTACTATATCTTATAACCCGGTCTATAATTTAAAACCGTTGGAATCACTACCGGCATTAAATGTGGTAATAGTTTATTTAGATCATGAAGTAAAACATTTAATTTTTGAGCAAGTGGAAGAATTAAAACATATGGGAATTGATGTTTCTTATCATCGTTAATTAAATTTAAAAAGATAGTTTTCTATCTTTTTTTTTTGACAAATAAAAAAAAATAAGTTAGTATATGAGCTGGATTTTGAGGAGGTTTTATTGTGAGGGCAGTAACATGTCAGGAATTGTTAACTTATTTGGAAAATAATTTATTTGATTTTTATATTGTTAATCAGGAAATGGAATATAAAAATGGTGAAAAAAAATATCAAGAAATTAGAGGATTGTATCAAACTCATAATATTGAATTAAAGCATATGCAAGCAGAATTTTTAAAAATCGAAATCGAAAAAGAAGGTAAAGAAAAGTTAGAAGAGTTAATTGGTGCATTAGATGAAATTATTGATAATCCTATTATTCGTTATGATTTAGCGAAGGTAGAAAATGATGAAAATATTGCGGTAGTTGAGTGGCATAATAAAGCGCCTGAAGAACGACTACAAGAAATTTTCACAGAAGATGTATATGCGGCTGGTTATGAATGTTATAATATTGAAAAAGTTAAGGTGTTAAAGTTAAAAAATTATGGTATTCATCCTAGAACGGCACTCGATATGGGGCTTGGTGGCGAGTATTACTAAGCAAAAAAATCTTATTGTTAAAGCGTGATGGATAGCACGCTTTTTAAATTGTCTTTTTATGGAAAAAGTGCTATAATACCTTTAATTTTATTTAGGGAGCAAAAAATGAATGAATTACAATTAGTCTTGCCAAAAAAAGAGCATGAAGAGATGGCAAAAGAAATGGTTGCCGAATTTAATAAATATAATGAAATGATACCAGGTGGTGGCGGCATTGATGAATTTGTGGACTATCAAGAGTGGTTAGCTTATCAAAGATTACACCATAGTACTGAAACGGTTCCCAAAGGACGTGTGCCCTCAACAGTTTATTTTTTATGTGATAATGAAGAAACTACTTTAGTAGGAATTATTGATATTCGTTATGAGTTAAATGATTTTTTATTAAAGGAGGGTGGTCATATTGGTTACGCAATTCGTCCGCACGAAAGAAGAGAAGGTTATGGTTCTTATTTGTTAGAATTGGGTTTGGAAAAATGTTTAGAACTTGGTATTGAAGAAGTTTTAATAACCTGCGATCACGATAATCTTGCTTCTATTAAAATAGTTGAAAACCATTTAGGAGAATTAGAGGATAAAGTAGTGCTTGATGATGGTAACACACTTTGCCGTTATTGGGTAAGACAAGAAAAACGTTTGCGAAAATCCATGTGATAAACATGGCTTTTTAAAATTTAAAATAATTAGGTTTGCGGAAAGGAAATTTTTTGTTATAATAATTTTACTTTTGGGGGCGATAATGTGGAAGAAAAAAAGTTAAAATTAAGACAATTACAAAGGTTTTTGATTATTAATCGACAAACACTAGAACAAATGTTAAAAACTTCGCGGTTGCAAAATGTAATAAATAAATTTGGCGAAGAATTAGCACAAAAAATGATAACGGAAAGTTTGGATGATGTTATAATGGAGGAAACCGCTAGTTATTTCATTTGTTCTTATCGCAGTCCTTATTTTGACGATATTATTCGGCAAGACGGCACCGAAAATAATTTTTTGATTATTGCCAAAGATAGTTTTGATATTTATTATTTTCGCTCTGAAAAAGCGCCAATTTATTTTACGGCATCAGCAAATATCCCGGATGTAATTTATCACAGAGAATCACTCGAAAAATTTAGTTTAGGAGAAGCGAAAGCGTATAAAGTGTTTTTATGTGAAGATGACTATTTCTTTTCGCAGGCCATAAATAAAATGAGACAAGAATATGAACAAAAAAATTTAAGAAATGAAGATATTGAAAAACTTACCAAAAAAATTTGATATAATGAAGATAAAAGAAATGGAGAACCTAGTTATGTCTGATTATGCCAAAAAAGTATATAATATATTATGTCGTAAAGGATTTCATCAAAAAGTGCATCAAGAAAATTTTACGAAGTTTAATTATGGTGATATGACACCTATTAATGATGAACTTTTATCCGTTATTCCTGGTGGCACAGTTATTTTGGCTCCTGAAGTATATGAAGCAATGCGGGCTTTAGGAGAGGCAACTGGCGAAAGTCGGAAAGAATTCCCATTTTTTTTATTTGGTCATGAAATAGATGATAATGTTGTTTTTTTCGATGAGTTTTTTTCACAAAGTAGTAAACGGGAAGAAACAAGTGCCCATTTTTCGCCAGCGATGGTTGATTATTTGTCAAAAAAATTAATGACTGGCAATTTAGTGGTGTGTCATGGACACTCTCACCCGCCAATTGGTCAATTTTATCATTATTTTTCTTTAGGTGATTTTGGTGCCTATGTAAAAATGACGGAAGAAAATAATGTTTTTCGTAATAAAGAGGCGCAATTAATGGGATGTATGGTAGACTGTGATGGTGAATTTAAATTTGTTCATTATGATATGGAACAAGAAAATTTTTATCGTTTTGCTAAAGTGTATCGTAAGGATAATGAAAATAAATTGCAAAGTTTAAAAGATGACACATCGGAAAAAAGAAGGTGATTAAAAGTGGCGATAACAAAAACAAAATTTATTAATTATAGTCGTTGCCCGCGTTATGTTGCCTTGGATAAGGTAAAAAAAGAACGTTTGCAAGCGGATGTTTCCTATGAAGAGTATAAACAAGAAGAAAAAGAAGTAAAGTTAAAAGAAATTTTAGCAAAGATGTATGAAGAAAATGAAGACGAAGAAATTGATTTAATTGATGAGGAAAATCCACAATTAGAAATTATGCAGCCCTATTATCAAGAAATTGAAATGTTAGCGGGTGCTAGGGTGCAAAATTTATTTGGTGGTAAAACTTATTATGCCGAGGATACTTTTGCTCAAAAAAAGTTTTCTTTTGAAGAAGAGGGTATTAAATATCTTTGTTATGTTGATGTTTGTAATAAAAAGGGTGAGACAATTAATATCATTGAGGTGAAAAGTACAACTACTTCATTTTTAAAAGATACGGCAGGTGGTTATCGTAGTAAGGAAAAATTTCCGCTTTTTATGGAAAAAGAAGGCATTTATTATTTTAAAGATGAGATTAAAGGATATGATATAGGAGCGGAAATGCCAATTGAAACTTATCAAGAAAAGAAAAATAAGTTCTTGCAAAGATATGAAAAAATGGGACGGCATGTTTATGATTTAGCAGTCCAACAAATGATTATTGAAAAAAGTGGCTATCAAAATGTACGTTATTTTTTAGCTTTTTTAAACCATGATTATGTATTTGATGGCAAATATGAAGATGGCAAACCAGTTTATGATGATGATATTATTAGTATTTTTGATATGACTTCGGTCACTACATCCCTCCAGCCCAATGTTTTAAATGATCAAAAAAACATAACCTATTATTTAACAAAAATGGATGCTAGTAGTTATCGATTAGGTTCTTATTGTGAATATAAAAAAAATACTCATTGTAAATATACAAAAATTTGCTTTAGTCATGTTCCTAAAGAAAATTCGGTTTTTTCGTATATGAATAATGGTAAAGGGTTTTTAGTTAGTGAAGATGTCCGTTACAAAGTAATTGATTTGGTTAATATGGGTTATTTACGGATGTTAGATGTGCCTTTGGAGTGGCTAAAAAATCCTAATCATTTTGTGCAAAGGGATACCGTTGCTAACAATGTTCCTTATATAAATAAAGACAAAATAATGTTGGCGCTTCGGCAATTAGAATTTCCTTTATATCATCTTGATTTTGAAACTTTCCCAGCGCCCCTGCCCCGTTTTCGCGGTGAAAAATGTTATGATCAATCACCGTTTCAGTTTTCGCTTCACATTGAAAATTCAGCTGGCAAGTGTGATAAAGAAAAAGATCATTATGAGTTTTTAGCAACTAGCTTTCATGAAGATCAGCGGGAGGAACTGGTGCAAAAATTATGTCAAGCAATTGATTTATCAAAGGGCGGGATGGTTTTTGCACAAAATGCTGGTTTTGAAAAAAAAGTTTTAAAATATTTGGGAAATAACTTTCCTGATTATCAAAAACAATTAAATGAAATGATTACTAATATGTTTGACTTGTTATATATTGTTCGCAATAATAAGGATTTATATAAAGAATTGGGCTATTGCGAGGAAGAAGCGAAGGTTGTTAATTATTATCACCCGGAATTGAGTGGTTCATATTCGCTTAAAAAAACTATTAATGTTTTCAGTGATTTATCATATGAAAATATGGGTGTTCGTGATGGAGTTGAAGCACTGGTAACATATGCTAATTTAGATCAATATGAAAAAGCTGATTATCAAAAAAAATATCAAGAATTAGTTGAATATTGTAAACAGGATAGTTATGCTATGTTTGTTATATTAGAAAAAATAAGAAAGATGGTTGCGTAATGCGAGTGCTCACCATTAAACAGCCCTATGCAAGTTTAATTGTTCATGGTTATAAAAAATATGAATTTCGTAATTGGCGAACTAAATATCGTGGTAAGTTATATATTCACGCCAGTAGTACAGTTGATAAAAAAGCAATGGCAAAATACGAAAATTTGAATCTGCCCCATCCAACGGGAGTTATTGTTGGTCAGGTTGATTTAGTAGACTGTGTTTTGGCTGAAAATGTTTTAGACAAAGCAGCAAAAAAAACTAATAATTATCGTTATGCTTTTGTTTTAAAAAATGCCATCCAAATTAATTCTGATGAGAAAATAAAAGGGCGTTTGGGTATTTGGCATTGGAAAAATAAGTCATAAAAAATATTAATTTTATTATTAGGTTTGTTTATGTTATAATTGTTTTTAGATTAAGAAAGTAGGTGAATGTTTGTGCGTGAAGAAGACGAAATACTAGAAGAAGAGGAAACAAATAATACTGATGAAGTAAAATCAGAAGAAGATAATTTCGAAGAAGATTTTATGGAAGAAGAAGAATTTACTAGTGATGAAAAAAAAGAAACAGAATTAGAAGATGTTATGGATGAGGAAGCATCTGAACAAGAAGCAACGGATAGCGAATCAAATGTTGAAGAAGAAAAGAAAATTGAAGATGTTTCTGATGAAGAAACACCAAATGAGGAAGAACCAGTTAATGAAGAAAATTTATCAGATGCTGGTCAGGAAGAAAATGTTCAAGAGCCAGAAAAAGATGATTTAGAGAACACAAAAGAATTTGATCAAGCGGCGGTTGCTGATAAATTAGAAGATAAAAGTGGCAGTGGCAAGAAAAAAATAATTTTGCTTATTGTGGCTGTTTTGCTAATTATTGGCGGTGCTTTATTCGCTCTTGGTGTTTTTGAAAAAGAAGAAGAGGAAGAAAAAGAAGAAGAAATTCTTAGTTTAGAAACAGCGGTTGCTAATTTACAGGCGGCTGATAATTACACTTTAACATTAAATTTTCATGAATATGATGAAGACGATTTTGTTGTTCGTGAAGAAATAATGGTGCGTTATGATTTTGTGGCGGATGTTGTATCAGTTGTATACGAGGAAGATCAAATGTTTTTCTCTGGGATTCAAGCTGGTGAACCTTATGATTATTATTTAGATGATGAGGGTGAATGGGATCGTCAGGAAATTGTTGATGATGCCTTTGCGGAAATGCAAACAATATTTATGGAAGGTATTTTTATTGAAAATCTAGTCGATTATGAGGAATTGTTTCACTATGATGAGGAAGAAGAGACTTATTTCTGGGAAAATGATGAGATAGGGTTTAGTCTTTTCGCTGTTGATTTTGACCCAACGATTGAAGAAGAAGCAATGGCAGAAATTGGTATAGTAGTCGGTGAAGAGTATGTTGATACAATTAATGTTAAATTAGTGGTTGATGAAGAACATTTGGAAAAAATTACTATGACATATACCGATATTAACGAAACAGAAGTAACTTTACCAGAAATTGAAGAAGAAGAAGAACCAGATTTATCGCAAGAAGAAAGCAGTTTTTATTTTATCGCGCAATTATATTTACAAGCTGCGGAAACAGAATATTATCGACGCGCTTTAAATGATAATGAAGAATTAGGGTTTGAAGCACGTTTTCCATATCAACCAAATGGTGTTTTTCTTGATGTCAATGAACCGGAGCCATTGGGTGGTGGTATTGTAGTTGTTGATGAAGATATTATTTATATGGCTTTTTATAATAATTATTTTTGTGCTTATAAATCATATGATACGGATGTAATTACGCTTGTTAATTTGCAAGATCTTCCCGCCGGTGTACAATGTAGTGTTACTGGTTTAACTGATACGGGTAATGATAATCCACCTTTTAATGTTTATGTTCCAGAAGAGAATGATGAAGAAGAGGAAGAAGATGATGAAGAGGAAGAAGCGGAAGAAAACAATGATGAGGAAACGGATTAAATATTGACAGAATTAATTCGATAATGCTATAATTTCAGATATAAAACGTTGAAGAGGACGGTCTTTTAGGGTTTTGTTTAGAGAGTTAGTGGTTGGTGTAAACTAATGAAAAGTCTTTAAGATTTCTACCTTGGAGTGAAATAGTAAACTATTTCCGGGTAAAACCGTTATAATAATAAGGAAAAATGAGGATGGCACCGTGCATTAGCACTCCTTTACGCCATCTTTTTTTTATCAAAGGAGGAAAAAATGATTGATATTAATTTAATTAGAAATGACCAAAAAAGAGTGGAAGAAGCATTAAAAAAACGGGTTCCAGATGTTTCTTTACATGAAGTGTTAACATGGGATGAAGAGAAAAGAAAAATCGGAACAAAGCGTGATGAAATGAAAAATAAACGTAATGTTATTTCGAAAAAAATACCACAAATGAAAAAAGAAAATCAAGATGCTGAGGCAGCTATTAAAGAGATGAAGGAATTAGGTGATTTGATTGCTGAGCATGATGAAAAGTTTGCTGAATTGGAACAAAAAATCTATGATTTTTTGATAAGGTTACCAAATTTGCCTGATAATGACGTCCCCTCTGGTGGCAAAGAAAATAATGAAGTTATTAAAGTTTGTGGTAAAAAACCAGAATTTTCATTTACAGCTAAAGATCATGTTGCTTTAGCAAAAGATTTACATTTAATTGATTATGAACGAGGTGTAAAAATTGCTGGTAGTGGCAATTGGATATATACCGACGTGGGAGCACAATTAGAATGGGCGTTACTTAATTTTTTTATTGATCAACATTTAAAAGATAATTGGCATTTTATGCTACTGCCCCATATGTTGAATCGTGCCTGTGGTTTTACGGCCGGGCAACTGCCCAAATTTAGTGATGAGGTTTATTGGCTTGATGAAGACGAAGAAGTGCAACAAAAATTTCTTCTGCCCACTGCTGAGACAGCATTAGTTAATGTTCATTACCAAGAAATATTAACGGAAGATGATTTGCCAAAAAAATATTTTGCCTTTACGCCTTGTTATCGTAAAGAAGCTGGTAGTTCACGTGCTAGTGAGCGCGGAACTATTCGGGGTCATCAATTTAATAAAGTTGAATTAGTGCAGTATACCAAAGAAGAGGATTCAAAGAAGGCTTTAGATGAGATGGTAAAAAAAGCTGAGGATTTAGTGCAACAATTAGGATTGCATTATCAAGTGAGTAAATTAGCCGCTAATGATTGCAGTCCCGCTATGGCGAAAACATATGATATTGAAGTTTGGATTCCTAGTATGGCACAATATAAAGAGGTAAGTTCAGCGTCTAATAGCCGTGATTATCAAGCACGACGGGGCGAGATGAAATATCGTGATAGCGAAGATGAAAAAAAGTTTTTGCATACTTTAAATGCATCTGGATTGGCAACAAGTCGTTTAATTCCAGCCATTTTGGAACAATATCAACAAGCAGATGGCAGTGTCTTAATTCCCGAAGTTCTGCAACCATACATGAAAGGATTAACTAAAATTAATGTTAATAAAAATGAGGCAAAATAATTATTTTGCCTTTTTTCATGCTTGACAAGCAATTTTATTTAAAGTATACTAGGTTTCACATTTAAAATGGAGTGATAATATGACAAAAAGTTCACATAGCATTAATTTATGCTTTAGTGTATTATTTGTTAAGCAAATTAACTTTGTTTTTAAATGTTAAAAAAATGGGAGCCTAAATTAAATTTTGCTGTCATTTTTTTATTGAAGAGGTGAATGGTATCGAGGTTGTAACTTTTAGCAAATTAATAGCCGATGTTATGAAATATAATTCATCAGAAATTGAACCAATTACTGATGCGTATCGTTATGCTGAAAAGCACCATTTAAATCAAAAACGGGAAAGTAAAGAGGATTATATTACACACCCTTTGACGGTTGCTTATACGCTTTCGGAAATGCGAGCGGATAAAAATACAATTTGTGCTGCTTTGTTACATGATGTGATTGAAGATGCATCGGTTACAAAAGAAGCTTTGGAACATGATTTTAGTAAGGATATTGCTAATTTAGTTGATGGTGTTAGTAAAATTGATCAAATGGTTTTTTCTTCTAAAAGCGAGGAAAGAAGTGCCAATATTAGAAAATTAGTAACAAGTATTAAAGAAGATCCTCGTATTCTTATTATAAAATTAGTTGATAGACTACACAATATGCGTACTTTGCTTTATAAAGAAGAACATAAACAAAAAGAAATTGCTTTAGAGACCATGGAAATTTATGTTCCATTAGCACATTATATTGGAGCCTTTCGTTTAAAATGTGAACTTGAGGATATTTCGTTATTATATTTAAAACCAGAGCATTATCGTGATGTTAAAAATAAAATAAATCTTACGAAAGAAGAAAATGAAGAACATTTATACGACATGTTAGTGAATTTATTAAATATACTAGAAAATGAAGGCATTAGTCGCGATATTAAAATTAGAACCAAAAACATTTATGGTGTCTATAAAGAAATAGTTGATGGTCAACAAATTGAGGATATTCATGATTTGTTAGCATTGAAAATAATGGTAGAAGATATTAAGAGTTGTTATCATACTATGGGTCTTATTCATAGTGAATATCCACCTCTTAATCATCATTTTAAAGATTATATCGCCCTGCCCAAAACCAATATGTATCAATCGTTACATACAACCGTCTTTAGTCCCAATGAACGCCTGGTACAAACCCAAATTAGAACTTTTGCTATGGATAAAATTGCTTCATTTGGTTTAACCGCTTATTGGGATATTAACAAAGGCGAGGCAAAAAATGTTATGCGGGAAGATTTATCACAAAATTCACAATTTTTTCGCACTTTAAATGAATTGAATATGTTAATTGATGATAATCAAGAATTTGTTGAACAAGCCAAAGAAGAATTATTTGGTGAAAATGTTTATGTTTATACTATGAAAGGCGATATTGTTCAACTACCACAAGGAGCAACCCCAATTGATTTTGCTTATAAAATTGATACTGATGTGGCCAATCGCATGGCGCTTGCTATTGTTAATGATCAAGAGGTGTCATTGAATTATCAATTGCAAAATAATGATCGTGTGCGCATAATAACAAATGAATTAGTTGACGGTCCGCAACAAGAGTGGTTAGAACAAGCGAAAACTGCGGCGGCAAAAATAAAGATAAAACAATTTAAAAAAAATAAATAAAAAAGCAAGTTGCTTTTGGATTTTAAAAGTGCTAAAATAATGTTAACAAACGAAGATTAAAATTTAGTAAGTTTAGTTGGGTTTATTAGCGATTCAATGGCGGTGTAAATTGAACAAAGATTAAACTGAAAATACGTTTTATGAGTTTGTTCGGTTATGCGTTATAGTATTGAGAGCATAGTATAACTATGAATTAAGGTGGTACCGCGGCATTTCGTCCTTATGTGGATAATTTGTCGTTTTTTTAAAGGAGGAATACAATGAAAACTTTCGATGTTTTAAAGGAACGGGGCTATATCTATCAAGCGACTGATGAGGTTAACATTAAAAAGTTGTTAAATGAGGAGAAAATAACTTTTTATTTAGGGATTGATCCGACTGCTGATAGTTTGCATATTGGACACTTTTTTGCTTTGACAATGGTAAGGAGAATGCAGGAATTCGGCCATCGTGCGATAATTATTATTGGTGGTGCAACTGCTTTGGTTGGTGATCCTTCAGGCAAAACGCAAATGCGTAATATGTTGACAAAAGAAGAAGTGGATTTTAATAAAAAGGAAGTAAAAAATTTAGTAAAAAGGTTTGTTTATACCGAGGGCGATAACGCTGCTATTATCTTGGATAATGCTGATTGGATTAACAAGGAAACATATATTGATTTTTTACGCAAAGTTGGCATTCATTTTAATGTTAATAAAATGTTAGCAACTGAATGTTATAAAAAAAGATTGGAAGAAGGCGGTTTAACTTTTTTGGAAATGGGCTATATGTTGATGCAAGCTTATGATTTTGTTTATTTAAATAGAGAATATGATTGTAAACTACAAGTTGGTGGCTCTGACCAATGGGCTAATATTGTTGCTGGTGTTGATTTAGGACGCAAGTTAGACAATTTAGATGGGCGGAAAGTCGATCGTTTATTTGGTTTAACATGTCCATTGTTAGTCAAGGCTGATGGCGAAAAAATGGGCAAAACGGCCAGTGGCACAATGTGGGTTTCCCGTGAAAAAACAACTGTATATGATTTTTATCAAGTTTTTATTAATGCTTTCGATGAAGATGTCGAAAGATTATTAGCTTTTTTCACTGATTTAGAAATGGATTATATTAAAGATTTGTGTCAAAAAGATATTATAAAAGCAAAAAAAATAATGGCTTATGAAATAACGAAATTAGTGCATGGTGAAGATGAAGCAAATAAGGTTGCCGAAGCAAGCACCAAAATTTTTACAGAAGGTGTTAGTGATGATATGCCTTTTGTGGAAATCAAACAAGAACAGTTAGATAATTTAGATATTATGACATTTGTTGTTTTGGTTGGCTTAGTCCCATCAAAGTCAGAAGCAAAAAGGTTGATTGAACAAGGCGGTCTTAAGCTAAATCAGGAAAAAATTGCTGATGTAAATAAAATGATTAAACAAACTGATTTTAAAGATAATATTTTAGTTTTACAAAAGGGCAAAAAGGTTTATTTAAAGGTTGTATTAAAAGGATGAAAGAATCCTTTTTTTTGTTTTAAAATAAATATTTTATGATATAATGAGAAAAGAACAGTCAGGAGTTGAAATTTTATGTCTTTAAAAGTTTATAATGTGTTAACGCGAAAAAAAGAAGAATTTGTAACAGAAGAAAACAACCAGGTAAAGATGTATGCTTGTGGCATTACTGTTTCTGATGATGCTCATATTGGACATGCATATCAAGCAGTTGTTTTTGATATGATATACCGATATTTAATGTATTTAGGTTATGAAGTAAATTATGTTCGCAATTATACCGATGTGGATGATAAAATAATCAATCGCGCTCGTGATTTAGGAATTGATGCCAGCGATTATGCTAAACAATTAATAGAAAAAACGGATGAAGAATTAGCGCAATTAGGTGTAAAGCCTCCAACGGTATTGGCAAAAGCAACAGAATGCATTAGTGATATGATTGCTTTTATCGAAAAGTTGATTGAAAAGGATTATGCTTATGTTAGCGAAAATGGCGATGTTTATTTTGCAGTCGCTACGTTTCCCCATTATGGCAAATTTTCTAATCGAACATTAGAAAAAAATGTGGCGGGAACAAGAAAGGAAATTGAACCGGGCAAACGCGATGAACATGATTTTGCTTTGTGGAAGATAACTGATGATGAAATGGCGTGGGATTCACCTTGGGGTCGCGGAAGGCCGGGATGGCATATTGAGTGTTCAGCGATGAGTATGAAGTATTTAGGTGCAACACTTGATATTCATGGTGGTGGTGAAGATTTATTATTTCCGCATCATGAAAATGAAATAGCACAAACGGAAGCTTTAACGGGCAAGCAATTTGCACGTTATTGGATTCATAATGGTTTGGTAAATATTAATGGTCAAAAAATGAGTAAATCGTTAGGCAACAGTATTTTACTTTCGGAACTTTTGGAAAAATATAATCGTGATGTTATTCGTATGACATTGTTACATAATAGTTATCGTTCATATTTAAATATTGTTGATGGTATGTTTGAAGAAAACGAAGCGAGGATTTATCGAATTTATCAGTTGTTTAATAAAATAGATAAAATGGTGGATACTCATAATTTATCGGCCGATGCTGAAACATTGCAAAAGATTGATGAAGAATTTAAGGAAGCTATGAACAATGATTTTAATACGCCAGTGGTTTTTGCTAATTTATTTAATTATATTAGTAGATTAGAAAAATTAATCGCTGATGAAGAAATAGTAGAGGCCGCTACTTTAAAAGAGTGCATTATTAAAGTATATGATGTTTTAGGCATTTTACAACAAAAACCGGAAAAAGTTATTACAGAAATTAAAGATAAATATTTAGCTAAAAATAATATCAATGAAGAGGAAATAGAAAAATTGATTGCGAAACGACAAGCACTTAAAGAAAAAGGCGAATATAATGAAGCAGATCAAGTGCGAACGCAGTTGTTGAATAAAGGTGTTGTGCTTCGTGATACACGGGAAAAGACTTACTGGGATATTGTGATTAAGTAAAATGGAAACAGGGAGGATTATTATGAAAAAAATATATTTAGGAATATTGATTTTAATTATGGCGGTTGGTTGTTTTAATGATGAAAATGAGATTGATAATAATGATTTTTCTCGTGAAGATGTTATTGTTTATTTCTTTTCTGATGATGGATGCCCGTTTTGTAATGAACAAAAGCCATATTTAGAAGAGTTTGCGGAAAAATATGAAGAGGTAAAAATAAAAGAGATTAAAGCATGGCAATCGCGTGAAAATATTGATATGTTTGAAGAAGTAGCAGCCGCATATGGCGTTGAAGTTGAAGGCGTACCTACTACTTTTATTGGTGAGAAAGTATGGCGTGGCTTTAACCAAAACATGGTGTCGGAAATGGAAGAGACAATCAAACAATGTATTATTGATGGTTGTGATGATAAAGCCTATGATATTGTTTTTAGAAATTAGTCAAAAGGAGGGTTATAAATGTCAAAATCGATGATAATAAAATTGGCGATATTAGGTCTTATTATTAGTCTTTTTTTCTTGCCGATTGATATTGCTAGTGAAGAGATTACACTTTTTGGCAGAGTAATTTCCTTGGATGAAATGCCGCTTATTTTTTCAACGTTTTTAATTGCTTTTGTTGATGGTCTTAATCCTTGTTCACTTTGGGTTTTAGCATTTTTACTTGGTATTGTTGCGCTTACAAAAGATCGCAAAAAAATTATTATTATTGGTTTTACTTATTTATTAGTGGCTGCTTCTGCTTATGGAGCTTTTATTCTGACAATGATTAGGGTGGTTGATTATGTTGAACACTTACGCATTATTACAGTTGTAGTTGCTTCAATTGCGTTAATTTTTGGACTTGTTAATGTTAAAGATTTCTTTTGGTATAAAAAAGGGGTATCGTTAACTATTTCCGATTCTTATAAACCAAAGTTATACCAAAGAGTTCGTAATTTGTTAAATCCTAATAATAGTTTTAAAGGATTAGTAATTGGTTCGGCCATGATGGCTTTAGGAATTACCCTAGTAGAACTTCCTTGTACTGCTGGTCTGCCGGCAACATGGACCGGGATTGTTGCAAGTTATGAAGTGTCGAGTTCCTTTTTTAATCTATTATTTGTTGTTTATATTTTGACATATTTTTTAGTAGAAATAACGATATTTTTGGTAGTTGTATTTACTTTAAAAATTAATAAATTTGAGGAAAAACAAGGGCGCATTTTAAAATTAGTTGGTGGCTTAATTATGGTTGCTTTGGCGATAATTTTATTTTTGGATTTAAAAGTGTTAAATAATATAACACAAACCATTATTTTGTTTGGTAGTATTATTGTTGTTTCGTTAATAATTGCGGAAATATATGAAAAAAAGATTGGATTTGGAGAAGGTGATAAAAATGAATAATAGTTTTCCTGAAGATCGAAAGTATAGTAAAGATTACTCATGGATTAAGGAAGAAGAAGATGTGGTAACTTTAGGGATTATAGCACCGGCTGCGCAACAGGTTGAAGAATTTATTTTTGCTATGTTGCCACAAGAAGGCGCCCAATTGCAAAAAGGCGCAGTTTATGTTAATTTAGAAGCCGTAAAATGGTCAGGTGAAATCACGACGCCGGTAAATGGCGAAGTAGTGGCGGTAAATATGGCAGTTTTTAATGAACCAAGTTTGTTAAATAAGGCTCCGTATGATAATTGGCTTGTAAAAATAAAAATAAACGATAAAAAGGATTTAACAGAATTAATGGAAGCCAAAGAAGCATTATCGTATTATCAAGAAAAACTGTCTTTATAGGAGGTTTTTATGCGGGTTGTTATAATTGGTGGTGGCAGCGCTGGCACAAGTTGTGCTTTTGAATTACGTAAATTAGATAAAGAAATGGAAATCATAATAATTGAGAAAAGTAGTTATTATGATTATTCGCCATGCGCCCTACCTTATTTAATTAATGATGAAATTCCATCTGTGGAGAAGGTTTTTATTTATCAAAAGGAAGATTACGAAAAGAATAATATAAAAATTTTATTAAATAGTGAAGTATATGATGTTAATGCCAGTAAAGTTTTTTATAAAAACAATGATCAAGAAAAGGAAATTGAATATGACAAATTAATTATTGCTACTGGTGGTGTATCTTTTATACCGAAAATAAAAGGACTTTCAGAGCATGATTATTATCAATTGAAAACAATTGATGATGTTAAAAAGATTAAAGCAAATATTAATGAAGATAGTAAATCAGTTATTATTGGTGCTGGTATGATTGGCATGGAACTTGCTTGTGCATTAAAAGAAAAAGGTGAGGAAGTAACATTAATTGAAAAGGAACAAAATATTCTAACTAATATGCTTGATAAAGACATCGCCCAAGAGTTATTAGATTTTTTTAAAGAATTAAATGTTGAAGTAGTGGCTCACATAAAAGAAATTAAAGATAATCGTGTTATTTTAGAAAATAAAGAAGTAATTTTTGATAAGCTGTTTGTTTGTACAGGATTTCGAGTTAATGCTGAAATTGCTCAAAAATTGTCATTAAAAGTTAATAAGGGAATTGTTGTTGATGAATTTTTTCAAACTTCTCGTGAAAATATTTATGCTATTGGTGATTGCATTGAGCAAAAAGAATTTAATAGTGATGCAAAAATTGTTAGTCAATTAGGTTCGCTAGCTGTTTTACAAGCGCGGATGTTGGCAGCAAATATTTGTGGATTTACTCAAGCAGGCGAAGCAGTTGTTAATAATACTGTTTCTAAAATGGGTGATATTTATGTTGGTTCTGTAGGCCTGACTGAAAACCGTGCCCAAGCAATGGGTTTAGAAGTATTAAGTGTTAAATATCGTGATAATTTACGAGCTAAATACTATAGTGAAAAAGAAAAAATAATTATAAAATTAATTTTTGATCGTGAAGGTGTTATTTTGGGTGGTCAAATAATTGCGCATGGTGAAATAGTAGGACGATTAGATTTATTGTCTTTAGCGATAAAACAAAAAATGACAGTCAATGAACTGTCAAAATTAGAAACTTGTTATAATCCGGCAACGGTTTCCGTTTTTGAACCTTTAAGTGTTGCTGCTATTATTGCTGAAAAAAAAGTAACCTTTTTAAAAAATAATTAGTTGGTGTCAAATGAATATTAAGTTGAATGAATTTAATCGCTTGGCATATTTAAAAAATTATCAAAAAATACATCATGTAAATACTATTTGCCAAGCAGCTAATTGTCCCAATCGTTACGAATGCTTTGCTGCCAAGACAGCAACTTTTTTGTTGTTGGGAAATATTTGTACCCGTAATTGTCATTACTGTAATGTAACAAGCGGAATACCAGGAATGGTTGATGAAAGTGAGATTGTAAAAATTTTGCAAACAATTGCTGATTTACAGTTAAATTATGTTGTTTTAACACAAGTGACACGTGATGATTTAATAGATGGTGGTGCTGAGTATATAGTATCCGTAATGGAAGCAATTCGAAGAAAAAATCCCCATGTGAAAATAGAAGTATTAATATCAGATTTAAATGGTAATTGGGAGGCATTGGCGAAAATATTAAGAGCAAAACCCGATGTTTTAAATCATAATATTGAGGTAGTACGTAATTATTTTCCAAAATTGCGTCCGCAAGGAAATTATGATCGTTCTTTAATGTTATTGCAAAAAGTAAATAAGGTTAAGAAAAAATCAGGTTTAATGGTTGGTTTTGGGGAAGATATGACTGATATTAAAATGACATTACAAGATTTGCGTGCTGTAGGCGTTGATATAATAACGATTGGTCAATATCTTCCGCCTAGTGATAAAAAAGCACCAGTGCAAAAATATTATAGTGAAGAATTATTTGCCGAAATTAAAGAAATGGCTTATCAAATGGGTTTTCAATATGTAGCAGCGGGTCCGTTGGTACGTAGTTCATATCGTGCAAGGGATGGTTATTATCATGAATAAATGGCGATTTATTAATTTTATGACAGCTGATGGTGCTATGCAAATGGCGATTGATGAAGCAATAATGATTGCTCGTATTGAGGGCAGGGTGCCTGATACGGTTCGTTTTTATGCTTTTCAAACACCGATAACTACTATCGGTTGTCATCAAAACTATGAAAAAAAATTTGCAGCTTGCGTGCGACGTTTAACAGGTGGTTCAGCAGTATTTCATAATAATGATTTTACTTATATGGTAGTAATGGCGCAAAAAGGTGAATTATTTGATATAGATCGAAATTATTATTATATTGGTGATATGTTATTGGCAGGATTAAAAGAATTAGGAGTAACCGCTCAATATAGCAATAAAGATTATCAAAAAAAAGCTAATGATTGTTATTTAAATGAAAATCCATATGATATTGAGGTGGATGGCAAGAAAATTTCTGGTAATGCACAAACAAATAAACACGGAGTTGTTTTACAGCAGGGAACGCTTATTATTGATAATGAAAATCCACATATAAATGCTTTGAATAAAGTTTTAAAACAAAAAATAAATATGTCTTTGCTGTTGGAAAAAATGCATACCGGTTTTGTAAAGGAATTGAAAAAGAAAAATATAAGACTAGAGTCTGGTCAATTAACTAAATATGAAAAGGATTTAGCAAAAAAATTATATGAGCAAAAATATAAAAAAAATAGCACTCGGACTTGACAAGTGCTAAAGGTTTTGTTACTATTAAAATGACGGAGGTGATAATATGGATTTAATGACACGTGATCCTTTTTTTGGTAGTTTGTTTGACGACCTCTTCGAGAGGAAAAAACACAATATGACAATGCGCTCAGATATTTATGAAAAAGATGGTAATTATGTCATTGAAGTCGATGTGCCTGGTTTTAAAAAAGATGAAGTGCAAGTAGATTATGATAGTGGTTATGTTACAATTACGGCTAAAAAAGCTGATGAGGATGAAGATAAGAAGGCAAATTATATTAAGAGAGAAAGATTTTATGGTGAACTAACGAGAAGTTACTATGTTGGAGATCTTGATGAAAATAAAATCAAAGCGAAATTTGAAGATGGCACATTGCAATTAACTTTTCCAAAAGAAGAGGTTGAAACAAAAACAAGATTAATTCCGATTGAGTAAGCACCAAATTGGTGCTTATTTTTTTTTGTGATATAATTTGAGTACCAATAAAAAAATAAGAAAGGTAGAAATAGATGATGGAAGACAAAATATTAGAGGCAACACTGGACTCAGTTGGTGAAGGAATAATAGCAACTGATGAAAAAGGCACAATAATAGCCATAAATCCGCAAGCTGAAAAATTAACTGGTTGGAAATACTCTGATGCAGTAGGTGAAAAGATTGATAAAGTTTATAATGCCGCTGATAATAATCTTTGTAATTTTTTGGTAAAATTAGAAAAACCAAAATCAAAAAAAAGTATTATTGATCGTGAAACCGAAACAGTTTTAAAAATAAAAAATAATGATGAAATTCCGATTGAGCAAACGATAAACTTTATTCGTGATAAAAATAAAAAAATAAAAGGAATTGTGGTTGCTTTTCGTGATGCTATGGAAAAAAGAACAAAATTAAAAGAAATTGAAAGTTTAAGTTATTGTGATTATCTAACATCATTATATAATCGTCGTTATATGGAAAAAATAATTGCTCAATTAGATAATAAAGCTAATTTACCATTAGGTATTATGTTTTTAGATGTTAATGGTTTGAAATTAACAAATGATATTTTTGGGCATGATAAAGGCGATGAATTATTAAAACAAGTAGCACAAATTTTGCGTAATATTTGTGTCAAAAAAATTATTATTTGCCGTACCGGTGGTGATGAGTTTGCGCTTATTGTTCCAAAAACTGACGAACAAGAAATGGCGTATTTGCAAGAAAAAATAACTAAAACAAGTTTAAAAAAGATTGATGGTGTGATTAAAATTTCACTGGCGATTGGTTATGCTATTAAAAATAATGAAAAAGAAAATATGAATGAAATAAAAGCAATTGCTGATAGTAAAATGTATAAAAATAAAATTAGGACTACTAAAACGATACGTAAAAATATGATTGATGATATTATAACGAGTGTTAATGGTAAATATAAGCAAGAACAAATTCACAATGAAAGAGTAACAAAGTTTTGTGAAATGATAGCTTCATATTTGCAACTTAACAAAAGGGAAAAAGAGGAACTAAAAACTGCTGCTATTTTGCATGATATTGGTAAAATTATTTTTCCTGAAGATTTAGTAAAAAAGAAGAAGCTAAGTGATAAAGAATATGCATTAATTTATCGTCACCCGGAAATAGGTTACCAAATATTAAAATCGGCTGATGAGTATGTTGCTTTAGCGGAATATGTGCTCTATCACCATGAGAGATGGGATGGTAAAGGTTATCCACATGGCTTGAAAGGAAAGAATATCCCCCTGCCCGCTCGTATTATTGCAGTAGCAGATGCTTATGAGGCAATGACAGCGCGTAGAGTTTATAAAGCCAAGCGAACAAAAAAAGAGGCAGTATCAGAATTAAAAAGAGAAGCAGGCAAACAATTTGATCCATATATTGTGAAAGTTTTTGTCGAATTAATGCATAAGAGCAATGTTTGACATTTGGGGTTAAATACGATATATTAATAAAAATCGTTGATTTAGAATAGTATGCTATGAAAGGTTAAAGAGAGCAATTGGTTGGTGTGAAATTGTAACCAAAAAATAGTTGAATGGACTAAGGAGAGCCTTTTTGAAACAAGTAGGAAAGGACGGTTTCCCATCGTTATTAGGAGATATCTTACTTTTTTAGGTGGTATAACAAGTCTTTTGTCCTATTTGGGGCATTTTTTTATTAAGGAGGAAGAAAATGAAAAAAACAATGATAACAGGGGTGCAACCAACCGGTAATTTTACGTTGGGAAATTACATAGGTGCGATTAAAAATTTTGTTAGTCTGCAAGAGCAGCATGATTCTTTTATTTTTATTGCTGATTTGCATGGCTTGACAACTTATCAAGAACCAAAAAAAATTAATAAAATTATTTTAGATTTAGCGGCTATTTATTTAGCATGTGGTGTGGATCCAAAACATACAAAGTTTTTTGTGCAAAGTAGCGTTAACGAACATAGTGTTTTAGGTTTTTTGGTAGCTTTTCAATGTCGTGTTGGCGAACTATCACGCATGACACAGTATAAATCAAAAAAAGCAAAAGCGGGCAATAGCGTTGATTTAGGACTTTTTATTTATCCAACTTTAATGGCGGCTGATATTTTATTATATGATGCTGAGGTTGTTCCAGTTGGTTCGGATCAAAAACAGCATATTGAAATTACTCGTGATTTAGGTGAACGCTTAAATAAAAGGTATGGTGAAATATTTAAACTGCCAGAATATTATATTCCTGAAAACGGGCATCGAATTATGGATTTGCAAAATCCAACTGAAAAAATGAGTAAATCAGCTCCGCTTGATGATAAGGGAACTATTTTTGTTTTAGATGATGTTAAAACAACGCGTAAAAAAATAATGTCAGCGGTTACTGATAGTGATAATAAAGTAAAATATGATGAAAAAAATAAACCAGGCATTAGTAATTTAATAACTATTTTGGCTACTTTACGTGATTGCTCTATTAAAGAAGTTGAAAAAGAATTTGGTGATTGTAATTATGGTGTTTTTAAAGAAAAAGTCGCTGATGAAGTGGAAAAATTTTTGTTAAATTTTCAAGCAAAATATCAAAAATATCGTGAAAGTGAAGAATTAATAACAATTTTACATGAAGGAGCTAAGGCGGCTGAGGCAAGGGCGCAAAAAAAATTAGATTTTATTAAAGAAAAAATGGGTATTGCAATATAAAATACTCCTTTTTTTATAGAAATTATGTTAAAATAAAAGCGGTGAGAAAATGGATATTGAAATAACACAATACTATAATAGTAAGGGTGAAGCAACTACTGAAGAAGAGTTTTTTGCTGAAAGTGAAGCCTTTTATCTTACGCGGGAAAAAGAATATGAAAAAAAATTAGAAGATATTAGTGGGTTAATTAATGAAGATTTTTCGCCTTTGCAAAAATTGCGTTGGTTATATCAATATTTTATCAATAATATTAGTTATGATTATGAAGTTTTAGATCATGTTAATGAAAATGGTTATGTTAATCCTGTTTCGCATCCTTATTGGAATAAATGGGGGATAGGGTCTCAAGAAAAATATGCTCCTATTTTACTTGGTAAAGGATCTTGTGCTGGCATTGCGAGTGCTTTTAATGATTTATGTGTCAAGTTACAAATTGATTGCGAAAAAATAACGGGGGCGACTAAGTTAATTAATGAAGAAAAAGGAATTTATTTACAACATACTTGGAATGTGGTAACACTTGATGAAGAAAAAGGACAGGTTGATATTACGTATGGAATATTTAATCGTGATCAAGGTTTAGATGCCATGGCTTTTTGTTTTTTGGATAATGAATCATTAAAACAAATTGGTCCGCATCATGCTTTTGATGAAGAAAAAGTGCAAAAACAAAAAGGGTATTAAAAAATTGGTGAAAGTTATGAGAAAACATTTAAATGAAACTTTTGCGGCTTATGTGAAAAAATATGATCAACAAATACCGATGATTGATTTGAAATATCATCATGCTTATCGGGTAGCTGAGTTAGCAGAAAAAATTGCTGTATCATTACAATTATCAGAAGAAGATCAAGAGTTAGCCTACGTTATTGGTCTTTTGCATGATATTGGTAGATTCCAACAAGTGGAAGATTATGATAGCACCGATGACAAATATATGGATCATGCTGATTTTGGTGTCTACCTTTTATTTGATGAAAATTTAATTTATCAATTTTATAATAAGGAAAATAATTTTGCGGTTATCGCGAAGGCGATTGCTAATCATAATAAAAAAAATATAGCGGCAAATTATAATAAAAGAGAGCGGTTATTTGCAAAAATAATTCGTGATGCTGATAAATTGGATATTTTTTATTTAACGGCCAATGATGAAATTGTTTTTTGGAAAGCGGGCTTTGAAGTTTCGCCGCTTGTTTGGCAAAATTTTATAGCTGAAAAACCGATTGATTATCGTGATATGAAAACTTTGGCTGATCAGTTATTATTATTTTTAGCTTTTGTTTATGATTTAAATTTTCATTTTAGTTTTGATTATTTGAAAAATACTAAATATTTGGAAATAATTATGAATAAATATAATAAACCATATAACTTTGATTTTAATTTAGTGCGACAAAAAATTATGAAATATTTAGATTATTACAGTCAGAAAACAGAAAATGCTGTTTAAAGGGTGATACAATGAAAAAATTTAAGCCAATAATCCTAGGAACTGATAAAAATGCTTACAGTATGGCGAAGTCATTTCATCAGGCTTATGGTGTGAAACCATTAGCTTTGGGCAAAAAGCGGATGTATCCAACACGTTATAGTCGTATTGTTGATGTGCAAGTTTTTGCTAATTTTGATAGTGATGAAGTGTTTTTATCAGAAATTTTAAAAATTGGTGAATTATATCAAAAAAAATACGAAAAATTAATTTTAGTTTCATGTGGTGATCGTTATACAGAATTAATTGCTAAATATAAAGAGAAATTACAAAAATATTTTGTTGTACCATATATTGGCTGGGAATTGCATGAAAAATTAGAAAATAAAGACAATTTTTATCAAATTTGTGACCAATATCAGTTAGATTATCCGGAAACTTATGTTTGTCGTTTAAAGGAACGAAAACAATTGCCCAAAGATTT
>PXDA01000090.1 GCA_003566505.1 Mollicutes bacterium | reverse complement strand
CAGTACAAAGCGCAATATTAGTACCTTCGCCAAGTCCCACCTGGTATTTTTCTTTTTGAAATAAATTCACAATATCATCTCCTTTATTTATTTTACCAATTTATCAAACAAAATTGAACAAAAAAATATCGATTACATTGAATCGATATTAATTTTAATTCTTTTTTTTGTATCTTGATAAGCAGCGGCTTGTACAATCGTTCTAATCGCATTAGCTGTTTTACCGCCTCGACCAATCACTTGTCCCATATCTTTTTCATCTACTAATACTTCAATGATAATTTCCTCATCTTCTTCAAATTGTTTTAAAGAAACGGTATCGGGATCACTTACAATTTTCTTTATCAAAAATTCTGTTAATTCTAATAATTTCATTTTTTACCTTTCTTTTTTTCTTCATGGTATTTTTTCATAATACCTTGTTTACTTAATAAACTACGAACAGTATCCGTTGGTTGTGCACCTTTTTGTAACCAACTTAATGCTAATTCTTCATTCAATTTAATTTCCGCTGGTTCAACAATTGGATCATAAGTTCCAAGCGTTTCAATAAAACGCCCATCACGGGGACTTCTAGCATCAGCGGCAACTATACGATAAAAAGGTCTTCCTTTAGCACCCATTCGCTTTAATCTTAATTTTACAGCCATATTTCTTTCCTCCAATCAAATAACATCTTAACACCAAAAATATCTCTTGTCAACCTTTTTTGGTTGACACTATTTCACCAAATAAACTCCATGTTTTTACTTCCGTTATTTTAACCGGCACAATTTGACCAATCAATTGTTCATCACCATAAAAATTAACCCGTTTCATATTTTCACTATAGCCAGTCAAAACTGCTTTATTTTTAGCACTAAAACCATCAACTAATACCCGAACGGTTGTATTTTTAAATTGCATATTACTGTTTAAAGTATAAGCACTAATGTATTTATTTAATTTTTGCAAGCGGGCTTCTTTTTCCTCACGTAGTGTTTTATCAGCCATTGCCGCAGCTGGTGTTCCTTCCCGCTTTGAAAAGATAAATGTAAAGGCATAGTCAAATTGACATTTATTAACGACCGCGAGTGTTTCGCTAAAATCTTTTGCTTCTTCCCCTGGAAAACCAACAATAATATCAGTCGATATACAAATATTCGGAATAGCTTCTTTTAATTTAAAATATAGTTTTATATATTCATCCTTCGTATAATTGCGATTCATTTTTTGTAAAATGCGATCAGAACCTGATTGTAGGGGCAGGTGAATATGGGGCATAATATTATCATTTTGTTGCATCGCTTTGATAATATCATCATTTAAATCCCAAGGATGATTAGTCATAAATCGCACTCTTGCTATATCTAATTTGCCTATATCATTCAATAAATCAGCAAAATAATAATTTTCCGATAAATCCTTCCCATAAGCATTCACATTTTGACCTAACAACGTCACTTCCCAACAGCCCCCCGCAATTAACTTTTTAATTTCTTTTAAAATATATTGCCGCGTGCGACTTCTTTGTTTACCACGGGTATAAGGAACAATACAATAAGCACAAAACTTATCACAACCGAACATAATATTAACCCATGCTTTATGAGGGTATTCTCTTTTGACTGGTAATGATTCATAAATTTCGCCTTCTTTGCTAAAAACTTCAATTTGTGGTTTTCGCTCATCAATACACTTTGCAAGCAAATTAGGGAAATTAATAATATTATGCGTACCAAAAACTATATCTAACCACTCATACTTGGTCAATATTTTATTAACAACAATTTCTTCTTGTGGCATACAACCACATAAAACCAAAATTAAGTCTTCTTTTTTTTCTTTTAATTGTTTTAATTGACCAATCATACCAAATACTTTATTATGAGCATTTTCGCGAATGGAACAACTATTTAAAATAATAACATCAGCTTCTTCCATATTGGAAGCAACTTGAAATTGCATTTTTTCTAACATAGCAGCGATTTTTTCACTATCATGCTCATTCATTTGACAACCATAAGTTTTAATAAAATATTTTTTATGCAGGCCTAAAGCTAATAATTTATCATCAATAACAAAATCATTTATTACTGGTACCTTTTTATTACTTCTTTTTTTGGCTTGTTGTAAATTTGGTTTTTGCACATTAAAACCCCCTACATTTCTTGCATAATCACTAAAATCATGGGTTTTGAATCTGTCTTTTGAAACAAAAACTTACCTAACTGACTTCGAATTTCATTTTTTACTTTATTAAAATCAATATAGTGTGGTTTTTGATTGCTCTCAACTACTTGTTGTACTTTTTGTTCAGCTTCAAGTTGATATTCTTTTTTAGGAAAAACAAATCCCTTACTAGTTATTACTGGTTTTTCCACGATTTTTTTACTAAATTTATCAATAATAATACTAACAATTACTACACCATTAACACTTAAAACTTCCCGATCTTTAATAACAATCTCACCAACATCACCAGACGCCTTGCCATCAATTAAAATATCATCGATTTTTACTTTATCCATAACATCTTTATAGACACCATCTTGAAAACTAGTTACCTGACCATTTAATTTTAATAAAACATCTTTTTCTTTCATACCAACATCTAAGGCGGCATTTTTAGCAGCCACAAAAGCACGATATTCACCCATAATAGGCATAAAGTATTTTGGTTTAATTAAATTAAGCATTAACATAATATCTTCCCGAGAAGCATGATATTCACGAAAATCTTCTTCAGCAGTTATTACTAACGAAGCACCAATTTTGGCGATTTCATCAAACAAATCACTAGCCGTTTTCTCAAGCCCGTCATAAATAGCTGTTGCAAATAAAACCGTATCGGTTTCTTTTATTTTGACAAATTTATCAAACCCTTGCACAATCCGATTTAATTGTGAATACGGTTTTTCTTTTTCATCAGAAATTAAAATTACCATATTATCTTTTTCAACTTCGCTAATATTAGCAATTTTTTTCTTATCAAAATTAATATACTTTTTATCAATTGCTTTTTTAATAGTTTGTTCCAATTTTTTACCTAAAATAATTACTTGACGCGATGTTTTTTCGACCTCATCAAACAACTCTTGAATACGATACAATTCAGCTTGAAAAACATTAAATATAATTCGATTATCAGTATTATTTAAAGTCGATCTAATAATATTTGCAATACGATGATTAGGAGCAGTCCAACCAGTTTTTTCAGCATAAATTGCCTCACCTAATAAACAAAGCACCCCTTGTTTACCAATATATGCTAATTTACCAACATCGGTTTTATAAGGACCCGCCATCGTAGAATCAAAAACATAATTACCGGTATAAAAAATCGCGCCATCTTCCGTTGATAAAACATAACCAACCGCATCAGGTACCGAATGGGTTAAACTAATCGGAAAAATACTATTTTTACCAAAATTAATTTTTTTATGAGGTTTAACTAAAACCAAATTATCAAATTTAGCATCACTTGTCTCTAAGTCATTTTTAATCATTTCGGTAGTAAAAGCCGTTGCATAAACTGGCACTTCGTGAATATCCGCTACCATATCAGCAATTGCCCCATATTGTTCTTCATGACCATGACTTATAAAAATTCCTTTTATTCGTTTTTTATTAGTTACCAAATAATCATAATTAGGAATAATATAATCAACCCCTAACATACGATCATCAGCATTTTTCAAACCAGCGTCAAAAACGAAAATATCATCGTCTACTTCAACGACATACATATTTTTTCCATTTTCATTTTGACCCCCAAGACTAAATATTTTTATTTTACTCATATTACTTCCTTTCTTTTACTAGCGCACTAATTATATCATATTTTGCGCACTTGCCAACATTTTTTTATTTTTTGCAATAATAACATTAATTGCTCATAACCCACTTCATCAATATATTCTAAATCTAACAAATCGATTTTTAAATTATTTATTTTAATGTTTTGAATTAAATCTAATAACTCATTATCAAAAATTAAAGCCGTTTCATTTACTAAAACCCCTGATAAACGAACAAACAAATACTCTTTTTCGACATAAAAACTAATTTTTAACATAACGCCTTATAATGCCAAACAACAATAATAAGCACCCAACACCAACCATATAACTATTAAAGGCAATTAAATTTTCCTTTTCATCAGAAGTTTCCGTTTCATCAGGCAATTTCTCTTTAGAAGCATTTTTTTCATCAGCATCTTTTTCTTTCTCATCAACTTCATTATCTTTTTGCTCATCTAGTTGCTCACTTTTTTTATCAGCGGGTATTTTATTTGCTTCTTTTTCGAAAAATTTCTCTTCATGCGATTCAGTTTCTTCATTTACATCCATTACTTCTTCAGAAGTTTCTTTTTCTTCGAGTTCTCGATAACGATATTTTAAAAGACAATAATCACTATTTTCTTTTTCTGTTTCAATTGCTTGCCATTCATAATTTTTATATAAATATATTTTTTCGCGATAATATGTTTGTGCAAAATAATTTCGCGTTTTCGTACTTTCGCCTAATTCATCAATCGCCACTTTTTCATAATAATCAGGTTCTTTAACAGTCGCATCATCTAATAAATGATACTGAAACCACCTAAACTCCCCTTCATTATCACTAAACCAACTCCACCAAATAACACTCGTAAAGACATTTTCTTTAGTTCGTGAAGTATTTATTTCAAAACGATTGGCACCGTGTTCATAATTAGCAACAAACATATTAAAAGTCAAATTTTCTAATTCATAATAATCGCCTAGATCAAGTACTAATTCTGATTCTTCAGTTAAATAAAACCCTTCAAAAGAAGCCGTTTCATTTTGCACTAAATGCGCTAAATCATTAGGACAATTATAACACGTAACCTCATAATCTAATTTTTGGTCATGATGTGCGATAATAATACGATTGACCATACTCTTATCATCGGGACTAATAGTATTTAATAAATGAATATAACGAATTTCTTTTATATCTTCGTAATAATAATTGGTTTTTTCTTCATGCGCACCAGAAAAATCTTTTTCTGTTTGCCACGCGCCATATTCAATTTTATAATCATCTAAATCGTAATAAGCGAAATCAAAATCATCTTTTGGTTTATATTCAACTACTTTTTTTTCATAAAAACAAAATTCTTTCGTTTCCACTTCAATATCATCAGTTGCTTCAATTCTTTCCCTTTGAAAATCACTGAAAGCACTTAAAATCGGTACATTGATAAATATTAATATCAATATTAATAATTTTAACATATTTTCCTCCTTATTAAATATATATAAGCAGAAAAATATTTTTCCTTTTAAGACCGATAAATTGAAGAAGGCTTAGGTGAACCAAAGATTTTTTTAAATCCGTTACTATCCTCTTGCACAAAACCTTGATAAGAAACAATGGTTTCCCTTAACCAACCTAACAATTGCGTTTTCTCCTTTTCATCAATCTCAGCCTGTTCAATTAAATTAAAAAGGCGATAAAAGGCTTCTTCTTTTTGCATAATTTCCCCCTCAATTATAATTTTTAATAAAATTATTATAAAAAGTTAAGAACTTATCTTCCGCGATTGCTTTTTGAATATCTGTCATTAATCTTAATAAAAAACGCAAATTATGAATTGTTAACAAGCGACCACCAAGAGTTTCATTGCAAACAAATAAATGTCTAATATAAGCTTTGCTATAGCCACTTTGACATGTATAACAATCACAACCGGTTTCTAAAACATTAAAATCATTTTGATATTGCGCATTTTTTAAATTAATGCGCCCCTTTAAAGTAAACGCGTTGGCATGACGCGCAAGTCGTGTGGGCAGGACGCAGTCAAAAATGTCGACACCTCGTTTTACCGCTTCTAAGATATCAATTGGCTCCCCAACTCCCATTAAATAACGGATTTTTTCTTTAGGCAGGTAATCAATACAATCATCAATCATTTGATACATTATCTTTTTATCTTCACCAACACTAACACCACCAATAGCATACCCATCAAAACCAATTTTTACTGTCTCAATCGCACTATATTTACGTAACTTTCCAAATTCCCCGCCTTGTACAATACCAAACAAAGCTTGCTTTTCATTTTTATGAACTTTTTTACCCCGTTGCGCCCATCTTAGAGTGCGCGCCACACTATCATTCATATAATCATAACTAACCGGAAATGGCGGACATTCATCAAAACTCATAATAATATCGGCACCCAATTTGTTTTGAATTGCAATTGCTTTTTCCGGTGTTAAAAAAAGTTGCTGACCATCAATATGACTTTTAAATTTTACGCCCTCTTCGGTTATATCTTTAGGTTTTGCCAAAGAAAAAACTTGATAACCGCCACTATCAGTTAATATCGGACCCTGATAATTCATAAACTTATGCAACCCACCAGCTGCAAAAATAACATCAACACCAGGACGCAACCATAAATGATATGTATTTGCTAAAATAATAGCACTTCCCAATTCTTTTAATTCTAATGAAGTTAACGTTTTAACATTGGCAAGTGTTCCTACTGGCATAAACATTGGTGTAGCAAAAGTACCATATTCTGTTTTTAAAGTTCCTAATCGTGCATTACTATCTGCCGCTTGCTTCTTTAATGTAAAATCAATCATAAAACAATTCCCTCAAATTAATTATATAATATTTTGTTTATGAAAACAAATAAAAAGAAACTATTACTAGTTTCTAATTTTCATAAGTCCATATTGTTATCACTTTAATCTTTTTTTTAAATCATCTTTTTTATAAAAAAAATAGCTTATTTCATATGTTTATTCATTTGTTTCATCATTTGATTTACCTGTTTCTGACTTGGGGTCCGACCCATTTGTGTCATCATTGCTTTAATCATTTGTTCATTAATTGGTGGATTTTCTTTAAGCTGTTTTTCCATATATTTACGAGCGATAAAAAAACCGGCCGCTAATCCGACAATTAAACCTCCTAATATTTTTAAAATATCAAATAATAATTCCATACTCATACAATTACCTCCCTCCAAATATAGTTTATCAAAATATCATGCTATTAACAACTAGAGTAAACGAATAATGCGCTTTTTTATGTTTTCATAATCAAAATGCAACTCTGCTAAAACCTCTTCACTACGACCACTAACACCAAAATTATCCACTGTTATTAAATATTTTTTGTTATAAACAAGTCCTTCCCAACCATATGAACTACCCGCTTCAATCACAATTTTACGAACCCCTTTCGGTAAAAGGCGATCGCGGTAAGTTTTCGGTTGTTGAGCAAACAATTCCCGGGAAGGCATACTAATAACTCGCAAATCAATTCCTTTTTGTTTGTGCAATTCATTTGCTATATTAATAGCAGTCATAACTTCACTGCCAGTAGCAATTAAAATACCATGTAAGAATTTTTCTTTGCGCACAATATAAGCCCCTTTGGTTACTTTTTTAACCCGTGTATTGCGCTGCTTACGAACTTTATTACGACTTAAAACAATTGCTGAAGGATTTTTACTTGTAAAAGCAAGTTTAAAAGCCCCTTCAATTTCTTTAATATCGGCCGGACGATAAACCGTTAAATTCGGTATACTTCTTAACATAGCTAATTGTTCAATTGGCTGATGGGTGGGACCATCAGGTCCAATATTAATAGCATCATGGGAAAAAATAAAAACACTTGGAATATTCATTAAAGCAGCTAACCGAATAGCAGGCTTCATATAATCAGCAAATACTAAAAAAGTAGAACAATAAGCATTTAATCCCATTAGCACTAGCCCATTTGTCATCGCTGCCATACCATGTTCACGAACACCATACCAAATATTGCCACCGCGATAATTTTGAGCAGAAAAGTCACCTAGTTTATCAAAATACATCTTAGTTGAACTCCCAATATCAGCACTACCGCCAATTACATACGCATTTTGAGCACTAATACGTGCTAAAATTTT
>PXDA01000075.1 GCA_003566505.1 Mollicutes bacterium | reverse complement strand
TAGAATATGAAATAAAAACAATTTGGCAGCAAACGAAAACTGTTCGTGGTGAATATACAGGAGTTCGTATTAATGATCAAATTGAAATAAGAAAGGGGTCGCATGATGGCTATTAAAGAAGGAAAAGTTGTGGTTGTTACTTCAACCAAAGGTGGTACTGGAAAAACTAATTTTGCTATGAATTTAGCGGCTAATATGAAATCGAAAACTTTATTATTGGATTTAGATTTTGCTGGTAAAGCAGTGGCGGCAAGTCTTGATGTGGTAGTAAAATATGATGTAGCTGATTTATTGTGTGATTTGGAAAATAAGAAATTTAATAATGTGGAAAATTATGTTGTCAATTATCAAGATACTTTTGATATTTTAGCAGCACCTAATGATCCTCGTAAGATTACGAAATTAGATTTAAATTATATTGATGCCATGTTACATCATTTACGCATGAAATATGAATGTATTATTATTGATACAAATCATAATGTTTCCAAATTAAATTTATTGTTATTTGATTTAGTGGATGAAATAGTATTTATAACAACCCCAAACTTAATTGATTTAAAAAACCTTAAAACAATGATTAATATTTTTGATAATATTAAAAAGGAAAATTATAAAATTATATTAAATCGTGCTTGTACGCGAGTTAGTGATTATTATAATGATAGTGAAGTGCGGGGGTTGTTGGAGGATAATATTGATTATGTTATTCCCAAAAGCGCTTATGAAAAAAATTATGAAGCAAATTTGTTAGCTGGAAAATTGCCGATGAAAAAGGAAAAAATAATGCAAAAAATAGCCCAAGCGATTGGGGGTGAAAAGTAATGAAAAAAATTACTGAAGAATTTAATTTTAAATATCAAAAACAAACGAAAGATTATGAAGCATTTACCGATAAGAATTTACTTGAAGAATTACGCTATAAAATTATTGATAATTTAATTAAAGAACATAAACCAGTTAAAGATATTAATTTGCAAATAAAAGAACAAATTAAAGCAGTTACGAAAGATCGTAATTTAAAAAATATTGAAATTGATTATTTGCATGATTTGATTAATAATGAAATTCACGGTTATGGACCATTAACTGATTTATTGAAAGATCCTGCTATTACGGAAATTATGGTAAATGGGAAAGATGAAATATATATCGAAATTGACGGTAAGATTATTCGTGATGATAGTATTTCGTTTATCAATGATAATCATATTATTCGGACAATTCAAAGAATTATTCAACCGGTGGGACGTAGCATTGATATTTCGCATCCAATGGTTGACGCCCGCTTGCCAGATGGGTCTCGTTTAAATGCTATCATACCTCCTTTGGCTGTTAATGGACCAATTTTAACGATTCGTAAATTTAAAACAGAGATTTTTAATATTGAAGAGTTGCTGCGAAATGGTACGGTTACACCTTATATGGCTCGTTTTTTAAACGCCGCGATACGTGCAAAAGCTAATGTTATTATTTGTGGTGGTACTGGTGGTGGTAAAACAACATTATTAAATGTTTTATCAGGTTTAATAGCTAATCATGAAAGAATTATTACGATTGAAGAAGCGGTCGAATTAAAATTAAAACAAGATCATGTTATTGCTCTGGAAACGAGAACAAAAAATTATGAAGGACAAGGCGAAGTAACCATTAAAGATTTGGTAATTAATGCCTTGCATATGCGGCCTGATCGTATTATTGTTGGCGAAGTAAGAGGTGGCGAAGCATTTGATATGTTACAAGCAATGAATACCGGTCATGAGGGCAGTTTAACAACGTTGCATGCTAATTCTTCTCGTGATGCTTTAAATCGGCTAGAAGCAATGGTATTAATGTCTGGTATGGAAGTGCCAGTAGTTGCGGTACGTGAATATATTAATAATGCGATTGATTTAGTTGTTCACATTGAAAGATTAAGTGATGGTCGTCGCAAAGTAGTTGATATAAGTGAAGTGACAGGTATTGAAGATGACCAAATAAAATTACAATCTATTTTTGCTTTTAATCAAACTGGTGTTACGGAAAATAATGAAGTATTAGGTGAATTTGTTTTATATGATTATCAACCTAAAATTTATGAAAAAATAAAGCAACGCGGTTGTGACGATATTGCTGATATTTTTGGTGATAAAAATGAATGATTTTTATATTGATGTAATATATATATATTCTTTAGAAAACTTGTGGCAAATTTTACAATTTCTTTTGATTCTTTGTGTGATATTTTTCTTAATATTGGTAAGACAGCGTCTTTTATTACAAAAACGAGTTGCACCTTATATTGTTGAAAAACAAAATAAGGAACATAGTTCGGTAGTAGAAAGTTGGCGACGAGGGTATTTAATATTAATTCAAATTGTTGATGATTTATTATTACGGGTAATTAAAAATACGGAGATTTCTTATTTTCAAAGATATTTAGGCACCATTAATCATTCTTATCAAAACGCAATTAGTTTTATTAGTGAGAAAATTTTATTATTATTGTTATTTTTCCTTATTAATGTTTTTTTACAATTAGTTATTTGGCAGTTACTTGCTGTTTATATTTTAATGATTATTTTCATTGAATTAGTTAATTATTGGCGTTATAGTAATTATCGCAAAATAATTATTAATGAGTTTGCACAGATTATAACTTATATGAATAATGGTTTTCGCTCTGGAAAAAGTATTATTCAAGTAATTGATTTATTAGCGCAAAAAGATAATCTAATTTTAAGTCGCGAATTTAAAATTATGCAACAAGAGATAAACTGGGGGATGAGTGTTGAAGAGGCTTTTCAGCGTTTTGCACAAAGAATCAATATAAGAGATGCGCGTACTTTAGTAGTTTTAATGCATATTTTAAATCAAGCTGGTGGTCATATTAACGAGTTATTTACGGCAATGCAAAAGCGTCTTTATAATAAAAAAGAAATTTTGCTTGAGGTGGAAGCAGTAACAGGAGGGTTAAAATTAATTTCCGTTATTTTGGGTGTAATGCCTTTTGCTATAGTAGGCACATTATATTTACTAAATCCTACTTATTTTGATCCTTTGATGACAAATTTCATTGGGAGATTGATTATTCTAATTGTTTTAAATTTATATATCGTTTATGTTTTAATAATAAAAAAATTATTTATGGTTGTGGAGTGATTTAATATGAAAACCCTTTTTGTCCTAAGTAAGTATGAACAACTAAAGCAAAAATTAATTTATGCTAATTTAAAACAAACGCCAGAACATTATGTGCTTATGAAAATATTAAGTTGCCTTTTGTTATTTTGGGCGGGTGTGTTGTTGTTTAGTCTTTTTTGGGCGTTAATTGCCGCACTAATTTTTTACATTATTTATGATTATTTAGTATTGGAATATTTAATTAAAAAACGTATTAATCAACTTGATGAACAAGCACAATATTTTTTAGAAGTTTTAATTTTGGCATTGGAAACGGGCAGTAGCATTGAAAAAGCTATTAGTTTAGCAATTAGCGAAGATGATTCTGATTTAGCGCAACAATTTGAACAAGTGCTTTTAGAGATAAAATTGGGGCATTCGTTGCCGGAGGCTTTAACTAATATGCAAAAACGAATTCCTTCCGAAAGTATTGATAATATTTTATTAAGCATTAGTGATACAAGTAGTCTGGGTGTTAGTTTAATTGCTAGTTTACAAGAACAATTAAGTTTTTTACAACGCAAGAATTTTTTGCAGAAAAAAGAAGCAATTAATAAAATCCCTGTCAAGGTTAGCATTGTCTCGGTGTTGCTTATTTTACCAATTATATTTTTATTAATTTTAAGTCCATTAATATTGAATTTCCTAGGTTAAGAAGGAGAGGAAAATGTATTATTTTATTGGTGCTCACTGCCGAAACATGCTATTTTTAGCACAGTTTTTAAAAGAATTGGGTTATGATGTTATTTGCGATAGCAAAGATAATAATAAAGATAATGCAAAATGTTTTCGCAATGCGCCATTGGATAATACTATGAAAGTAATTAAAGCAGATGATGTGGTTGTTAGTGATGAGCGCTTACTGCAAGCACAGCAGTTAAATTTAAAAATTTATTCTTATCAAGCAGTAATAAATTATTTGGTAGTTCATCACAAAGCAGTATTAGTTTTAGAAAATAGTTCGCATTTTTTAAGCATATTACTAACAGATGTTTTAGACGAATTAAAAGGCTGCAATTGTTTAATAGCGGGTCATTGTGCGAAAGCCAAAAGAGGCAATCCGTATATGCTTGTTAATATGAAAATTGAAGAAATATCAAAAAAAAATGGTGTGGTTTTTTATGCCGTTATTAACGAGAAAAACGAAAAAATTCGCAAACATATTTTAAAACAACATAAAAAGTTAAATAAGACCCAAAAAATTATTTTAGTGTATGGCGATCATTTATCTATTTCGGTTGACGAAATTCAAAAACCAATTTTCTTTTATGGTTTGGATAAATATAATGATATTGTTATTAAGAATTTAGAAAAAACAACCAAAGGTTATCTTTTTGATATCTACTTGGAAGAAAATTTTTATGGGCGGTTTGATTTACCGGTTGCTAATAAAAAACAATTAATTGATATTATGGCGGTTATTGCCATTTGCTATTATGAACGCTTTCCAGCTAAAGATGTTTCCCGTTGTTTAAAAAAGCTCCTGCCCACCGCAATAAAGAGCCGTTAAAAGGCTTTTTTGTTTGCACAGATAATGATATAATATAGCAAGGTGAAGTGTAGTGACCAATATTTATAATTATTCTTTCCAAGAATTAAGTGATTATTTTGTTGCAATTGGCGAAAAATCTTTTCGGGCGCAACAAGTTTTTAGGTGGCTTTATCAAAAAAAAGTTAATTCTTTCTCCGAAATGGCTAATATAAAAAAGGAATTACTTGTTAAATTAGAGGAAGATTTTGCTTTGAAAAAAATAAAAATTATTGATCAAAAAAAGACTCCAAATGCGCAAAAATATTTATTTTCTTTGTCTGATGAACATAAAATTGAAGCAGTATTATTGAAACAAAACTATGGCTATAGTTTGTGTGTCTCAACCCAAGTGGGCTGTGCGATGGGTTGTTTGTTTTGTGCGAGTGGCCCGATGCAAAAAAAGCGTAATTTAATGACTTATGAAATGGTGCAACAAATTTTATTAATTGAAGAAGCAAGTGGCATTAATATTACCCATGTTGTTTTAATGGGAGTTGGAGAACCATTTGATAATTATGATAATGTCATGAAATTTATTGATACTATTAATAATCCTTATGGCATGCAAATTGGGGCGCGTCATATTACCATTTCCACTTGTGGCCTCGTGCCCAAAATTAATCAATTTGCACAATCAGACAAGCAAGTTAATTTAGCAGTTTCTTTAAACGCCCCTAATAATGAATTACGTGATTTTCTTATGCCAATTAATAAAAAATATCCACTAGAAGAATTGATGATTAGTTTAAAAAATTATTATCAAAAAACGAAAAGAAGAATTACGTTTGAATATATTATGCTAGCAGATGTTAATGATCATGATAAGCATGCTTATGAATTGGTAAAACTTGTTAAAGATTTAAATTGTTATATTAATTTGATTCCTTATAATAAAACTGAACATGGACAATTTCAGGCTACAAATTTAGAGCAGATGAAGCAATTTTATGATATAATAAAAAAAAGTAAGATAAATGTCACTGTTCGCAAAGAATTGGGTGCTGATATATGGGCGGCTTGCGGTCAATTGCGCGTGCAAAGTGAGGAGGAATAAAGTGGAATATTTTTCAATTACCGATCCAGGCAAAGTGCGCGATCATAATGAAGATAATGTCATTATATGTGAAAATAAAAGCAATGAAGTATTAATGGCGATTGCTGATGGCATGGGCGGTCATAAAGCGGGTGAAGTTGCATCTTTAATTGCTGTTACTCATTTAGGGCAGAAATTTAGTGAATTAACAACAATTGGTAGTTATGATGATACCGTAGCATGGATTAAAGAAACAGTTTGTGAAATAAATGCAAAAATTTATCAACACACACTTGAAAATCCACAAAGTCAGGGTATGGGAACAACCTTAGTTTTAAGTATTTTAACTGATGATTATTTAGTTTTTGGCAATATTGGTGATAGTTCGGGCTATATTATTCGTAATGGACGCCTCCAAAAGATAACGCAAGATCATACTTTGGTAAGTTTATTAATTTCTACTGGTGAGTTAACTGATGCGGAAGCACGTCATCACCCACGTAAAAATGTTTTAATGAAGGCGTTGGGTTCTATGACTAATATTGATATGGATATTTTTCATGTCGAAAATGAAATTGAAGGCATATTTCTCTGTAGTGACGGCCTTACTAATATGCTTGATGAAGAACAAATTAATAAGGTATTAAATGAAGATACAAGTTTAGAAGATAAATTACATAAATTAATTTTAAAAAGTAATAATCGTGGCGGAACTGATAATGTTTCGGCTGCTTACTTAGTGAAAGCTGGTGAAAAAAAATGATAGCAAAGGGGCAAAAAATAAACGGCCGTTATAAAATTGTTCGTCTAATTGGCGAAGGTGGCATGGCAAATGTTTATTTGGCGTTTGATGAAATATTAGAACGTGATGTAGCGGTAAAAGTTTTACGTGGGGATCTTGCTGAAGATGAAAAATTTGTTAAACGTTTTCAAAGAGAGGCGATTAATGCAAGCGCTCTTTCGCATCCGAATATTGTTGAAATGTATGATGTTGGGGAAGATGATGGTAATTATTATATAATTATGGAATATGTAGAGGGTAAAACTTTAAAAAATTTAGTTAAAAGAAGGGGCGCATTAACCTTTTCCGAAACAATTGATATTATGAAGCAACTTACAAGTGCGATTATTTGTGCTCATTCTAGTTATATAATTCATCGCGATATTAAACCACAAAATGTTTTAATATTAGATGATGGGATGGTTAAAATTACCGATTTTGGGATTGCGATGGCTTTAAATAATAATGAACTAACGCAAACTAATTCTGTAATGGGTTCGGTGCATTATCTGCCTCCAGAACAGGCTAATGGTGGTAGCGCAACTATTAAAAGTGATATTTATTCATTGGGAATTATTATGTATGAACTATTAACGGGAAAAATTCCTTTTAAAGGTGATAATGCGGTCGAAATTGCTATTAAACAAATGAAAGAACAACTGCCCAATATGCGCGCAGCTAATCCTGATATTCCACAAAGTGTGGAAAACATTATTTTAAAAGCAACTGCTAAAAATCCAAAAAATCGTTATGATAGTGCTAATGAATTGTATCAAGATTTAGAAAAATGTTTAGATGAAGAATATAAAGATGCTGAGCGAGTAGTTTTTAAATATCCAGAAAATGAGGTGAATGAAAAAGAAATGGCTAAAAAAGGAGCACCAAAGGAGAAAAAACCAAAAAATAAAACGGATTTAGTGTTAAATTTAATTATTGGTTTTCTTATCTTTATTTGTCTTAGTTTAGCTGGGGGACTGATATATTTAGTTTTAATCTATCCTAATATATCCCGAGTTCCAGAAGTTGTTATTCCGGATGTCTCCAACATGGAAGTATTAGAGGCGGAAGAAAAACTTCGTTCGGTTGGTCTCCGTTTAACACCAGATATTGATGAAGAACATAGTAATGATGTGCCAGAAGGTTTAGTAGTTAGAACAATTCCACAACATAATCGCAATGTTAAAAAAGGCACCGAAATTAAATTGGTTATCTCCCTTGGTGAAGTAGGTTTTGATTTGGAAGATTATACTGGTAAAAATTATTTTGAGGTCAAAGCGCAATTAGAAGTGCGCGATTTAGTGGTTTTTACTGATAATATCCGAGTTGATAATCCGGAAGACTATACTGAAAATGAAATTATTGATCAATCACCAGAAGCGGGTACAAGAGTAGAACCTGGTGATGTTGTCACTCTAGTCCTGCCCATTATAACAACTCAATATCCGAATTTTACTGATGGTACATGGACTGTTGGTGAAGTAGAAGACTTTGCTAATGATCACAATTTAAATCTAATTACACAAAAGGTGGAAACAGAGCAACATGCGGCTGGCACGATTTTATCACAAAGCCGTTCTGAGGGTAGTACGGTTACTAGTGGTGCAAG
>PXDA01000049.1 GCA_003566505.1 Mollicutes bacterium | reverse complement strand
TGCTTTAATTGAAAATATTCAAAGACAAGATCTAACGCCAATTGAAGAAGCTGCTTCTTATAAAAAAATATTAGAAATTGGTAATTTAACACAAGAGGAACTAGCGCAAAAAATTGAAAAGAAGCAATCAACGATTTCTAATAAGTTAAGATTATTAAATTTATGTGATGAAGTACAGGAAGCACTCATGAATGAAAAAATTTCCGAAAGACATGCTCGTTCATTGTTGCGTTTGCGAGAAAAAGAAAAGCAAGTAGCAATGATGAATAAAATTATTAAAGAGAGACTGACGGTCCGTCAAACTGATGTCGCTATTGATAGTGCACTTGGTGAAAACACTAATGTTGATGAAATTAACATTGAAGATGTGGAAAGTAAAAAAGCAAAACCAGAAACAGTAACGCCACCGACTACTAAAGAAAGCGAAGCGCCGGTAAGTGATCAAAAAGAAGCTGTTTTTGTTGAAGACGAAGAACCATTAATTAAAGAAGAAGAAAATTTTGGTGAACAGGTTAGCGCTGCCGAGTCTGATGATGAGGGCATTGCCGACACTTTTAAATATGATTATGGTGAATATAAAACAAGTCCTGGTTTTCTTGATATTGATGACATTGAAAAAAATGCTCGTGATATTAATGTTGAAGATGAACCAAAAGATTGGGAGGCTTTGTTGAAAGAAGATGAGGAAACACCGCATGATGAAATAACTAAAAATCTTGCCGCTTCTGGCATTGATGTTAATGATAATCAAGGTGATGATGTGCCCCAACCAGAAGAAGAGACACAAGCAACCGGCCGATTTTTTAATTTTTCACCAGGAGAATTGATTGAAAAAGAAGAAGAAAAACCAGTCCCAAAAGCACCTCGCACTCCAGAAGAGATAACTGGCTTTGATTTTCAATATAAAGGAGCAGCCGGCACAACCGATGTCAAAAACTATGAAGCGATCAAAAAACGAGTTGATGAAATGCTAGCTGAGTATAAACAAATGGGTGTCCAAACAGATGTAGAGGAAATCGATCTCGAAGATCAGTTTCAAATTATTATTAAAATAAAAAAAGAAGAAGATTAGAAAGTAAAATTCTAATCTTTTTTTTTAGTTGTTATTTAAGGAGTTTATAGTATAATAATAATGAGGAGTAAGAAAGTAATGACAAAAGAAAAAACATTAGCAAAACTTCATGCTAAAAAATTTTATTTTAAGAAAAAATACGGACAAAATTTTATTTTTGATGAAAACATTTTAAAAAGCATTGTTGATAAAATTACTATTAATAAGGAAGACCTTGTTTTAGAAGTAGGAGCCGGGGCGGGTAATTTAACCAAATTGTTAGCGCCACGCGCCAAAAAGGTTATTTGTTATGAAATAGATGAAAGATTAGTGCAAATATTAACAGATGTTTTGCATGATGACTTTGCTAACATTGAAATAAAACACCAAGATATTTTAACAGAATCATTTTTAAAATACGAAAACGAAAAATCACAATACCAACAAATTATTTTAATTGGGAACCTACCTTATGTTATTACCACACCGTTACTCTTTAAAGTCTTGCATGAAGGGAACATGATTGATAAAATGTTACTAATGGTGCAAAAAGAAGTAGGCGAACGCATCTTAGCGCAGCCCCGCAACAAAGAATATAATGCCATATCGGTTTTGTTCCAGACTTTTTTTGTCATAAAAAAAGAAAAAGAAGTAAATCGTAAAGTGTTTTTTCCCGAACCCAAAGTTGATAGCGTTGTGCTTTCTTTTGTACGCAAACGCACAAAAAACCTTGATGATGATAGGTTTATCACTTTTGTTAAAAGCTGTTTTAAGCAAAAGCGCAAGACTCTAAGAAACAATTTACGAGATGTTTCTGTTACAAATACACAAAAAGTGGAGCAAACGTTAAGAGAGCGTGGTTTTTCACTAGATGATCGTGCTGAATATATACCTGTAGAAGTTTTTATGCAACTAGTAAAAGAGGTGAGATAAACATATGTTTAATAATGATTGGGATGAAATTTTAGGCGAAGAAATGAAAAAAAAATATTTTCAAGCTTTAACAAGCTTTGTTGATCAGGCATATCAAAATAAGTTAGTGGCGCCACCTAAAGAAAGGTTGTTTTACGCTTTTCAAAAAACACCATTCGCTGATGTCAGGGTGGTCATTATTGGTCAAGATCCTTATCCGGAAGAAGGGGTGGCTACTGGGTTAGCTTTTGCCACTTTCGCGCAAAATAAAATCCCTCGTTCGCTTGAGAACATTCAAAAATTATTACGAGAAGATCAAGACAAGAAACTACAAGATAAAGAATTAGAACATTGGGCGGAACAAGGCGTATTTTTGTTGAATACAATATTGACTACGGAAGTTGGTAAAGTAAACTCACATCGTGATATTGGTTGGGAAGTTTTTACTAATGCCGTTATTAAAAAAATTAGTGATCAAAAAGAAGGAGTTGTTTTTGTTTTGTTGGGCAAGCAAGCGCAAACAAAGGAAGAATTAATTGATAAAGAGAAGCATCATATTATTAAAACAACACATCCTTCGCCGCAAAGCGCCCATCGTGGTTTTTTAAAAAGCAAATTATTTACGCAAATAAACGAAAAGTTAACCACGGCAATTAAATGGTAAGAAAGGAAAAAAATGGAAAAAGTAATTAAGTATTTGAAAGAAGATTTAAAATTAACTTATGGTGATACTATTGTCATTGGTGTATCAGGTGGGCCTGATTCAATGGCTCTTTTAAGCATGATGATTGACTTGCAAAAAGAGATGGAATTAGACATTGTTTGCGCCCATGTTAATCATAATTTGCGTTCGGAAAGTGACGCAGAGGCACTATTTGTGCAAGATTTCTGTAAAAAATACGCAATTCCTTTCGAATCGATTAAAATTGATGAATATGGTGATGATAATTTTCATAATGAAGCACGGACCTTGCGCTATAAATATTTTAAAAAATTAATTCAAAAATATCACGCGAAATATCTGTTTACCGCTCACCATGCTGATGATTTAATGGAGACTATTTTAATGCGCATTGTAAGAGGTTCAACTTTAGGGGGCTATAGCGGGTTTTCAAAAAAAATTGATATTGATGGTTATACGATTGTGCGTCCTTTAATTAATATCGCCAAAGAAGAACTTATTCAATATAATAAAGAAAAAGGCATTTCATATGTTACGGATGGTTCTAACGAAAAAGACACTTATACGCGTAATCGTTTTCGCAAGTACATTGTTGCGGATTTGAAAAAAGAAGATCCGAATGTGCATGAAAAATTTTATAAATTTAGTCGTGTCTTACAAGAAAATAACAAGTATATTGATCGTGTTGTCCAGGAAAAATTACCAAAAATTTATCCGCAAAAAGTTTTAAACATTGAAAAGTTTTTACAAGAAGAGAAAATTATTCAAAATAAAATTTTATATTATATTCTAGAACATATTTATCAAGATGATTTAATGTTGATTACTGATCAACATGTGCAACTTTTACACAACTTAATCGCTTCCGAAAAGCCAAGTGGCTATATTTACCTACCAAATAAAATTACGGCGGTAAAATCATATAATTCTTTAACGTTAACTAAACATGAAAAAGAACCAGATGAATATAACATTGAATTTTGCAATATCGTTAATCTAGCTGATGGCAAAAACATTGAACGAGTGGAACACTGTGATGAGGATACTAATTATGTTTGTCGCTTATTGTCGAGTGAAATAAAAATGCCGCTTTATGTCCGCAATCGTCGCGAGGGTGACCGAATGACTATTAAAGGCATGTTAGGAAGAAAAAAAATCAATGATATTTTTATCGATGAAAAAGTAGCCGTTCAAGAACGAAAAAAATGGCCGGTAGTGGTTGATTCGACTGATACCATTGTTTGGTTACCGGGTTTGAAAAAAAGTAAATTTAATAAAACGAAAAACGAAAAATATGATATAATACTTAAGTACTACTGAGAAAGGAGCAAAAAAATGGATAAAGAAAGTTTGAAAAAAAGTGTTCTCCCTTATGCGACATTATTTTTGTTAATGGGAGCCATTTTGATATTAATTAGTACCCAAGAAACGCGCCCGGAGGTTTTAAGTTATAATTCTTTTATTGAAAGTATCAAAGATGAAGAAATAAGTGAAATTAAAATTATTCCACGTTCGCGTTCAAGTGTTTATGAAATTCAAGGTGAGTTTCATGATCGGGAAGAAAGCTTTATTGTGACGGTGCCGCTTTCGGAAAGCGTTATGGACCGTATTTTGACATTGGAAGAAGAACATCCCATGAAGGTAGAGGCGGTTTCGGACCCCGAAGCAAGCACCTTTTTGTTATTTTTAATGAATGTTCTTCCTATTATTATTTTAATCGCTATTATTTTCTTTTTCATTCGTCGTCAAATTGGTAATGCCAATAAATCAATGGATTTTGGCAAGAGCAAAGCGAAATTAAGCGCTGATAATAATGATGTTAATTTTGATAGTGTTGCCGGTTTAACGGAAGAAAAAGAAGAAGTTTCGGAATTAATTGATTTCTTAAAAAATCCGAAAAGGTTTAAAGAGTTAGGTGCCAGAATTCCGAAAGGGGTTTTATTAGTTGGAGCACCTGGTACCGGAAAAACCTTACTTGCAAAAGCCGTTGCTGGGGAGGCGAAAGTTCCTTTTTACTATATTAGTGGTTCGGATTTTGTTGAGTTGTTTGTTGGTGTTGGTGCCAGTCGAGTTCGTGATATGTTTAAACAAGCTAAAATGACTGCGCCGTGTTTGATTTTCATTGATGAAATTGATGCTGTTGGTCGACAACGTGGTGCCGGTCTTGGTGGCGGTCATGATGAACGAGAGCAGACATTAAATCAGTTATTAACTGAAATGGATGGGTTTGGTGTTAACGAAGGAATTATTATTATTGCTGCTACTAACCGTCCTGATATTTTAGATCCTGCCTTGTTAAGACCTGGTCGCTTTGATCGTCAGGTTACCGTTAATCTTCCCGATGTTAATGGTCGCAAGGAAATTTTAGCTGTGCATGCGAAAGGAAAAATATTTGACGAAACAGTTACGCTTGAGCATGTCGCGAAAAGAACGGTTGGCTTTAGTGGTGCTGATTTAGAAAACTTATTAAATGAATCAGCATTATTAGCAGTGCGGCGTAAGAAAAAATTAATTTCGATGGAAGAAATTGATGAAGCACAAGACCGTGTTTTAATGGGACCAGCTAAGATTACTAAAAAATACACCGCTGGTGAGAAGAGAATGATTGCTTATCATGAAGCGGGGCATGCTGTTTTAGGTTTAAAATTAGATGGCGCTAATGAGGTGCAAAAAATTACTATTATTCCACGCGGTAATGCGGGAGGTTATAATTTGATGCTCCCGAAAGAAGAAACCTTTTTATCAACTAAAAAAGAATTGCTTGATACTATAACAGGTTTATTAGGCGGAAGAGTTGCCGAAGAGACTGTGTTGGGTGAAATTAGCACTGGCGCTCATAATGACTTTGGTAAAGCAACGAAAATTGCGCGCGCCATGGTTACTGAATATGGTATGAGTGATCTAGGACCAGTACAATTAGAACGCCAAGATACGGACGTGTTTGTGGGTCGTGATTATAATAAGATTCGTAATTTTTCTGGTCAAGTAGCTTATCAAATTGATGAAGAAATTCGCAAGATTATCGGCGAACGATATGAAGTTGCGAAAAAAATAATTAAAGAAAACCGCAAGTTATTAGATTTAATTGCTGATATGTTAATTGAAAAAGAAACATTAACACATGAACAAATTGAGCAGTTACATAAACATGGCAAGTTACTAACTAATAATAGTTTAGAGAAAAAAAAGTTAGCAGAATTACAAAAGATGGCGAAGGCTTTAGGCATTAAAGGTTATAGTAAAATGAAAAAGGTTGACCTTATTAAAGCGATTCGTCGGAAACAATAAAATTTTTAAGGGGATTGAAAAACTAAATAAAAAGTTGTATAATGTTACTAAGAATAAAAAGGAGGAAAGAAAATGATAAAAATAGTCGATGCAAATGGTGATGCGCAAGAAGTAGAAGTCATTCGTTATTTTCAATTAAACAGTAATAATTATTTATTATATTCACTTGGCGAAAAAGATGAGCAAAATTATGTCAAACTTTATGGTAATAAAGTTGATAATGGCCAAGGGATATCGATTGTTGATGAAGAGTGGGATGGCGTTAAAGAAGAAATTAAGCGTATTATTAAAGGAAACAAGGAAGGAAATTTAGAAGTTGCCGATTTAAACCATAAGGAATTAGATGGTTTAGTAACTAATGATAGTCGTGCTTTTAAACTTTCGAGTGATTTAGTTGATTTATTAAAAGCAAATCAAAAAGAATTTGCGGAAGAAAAAGTTGAAGAGCAACCAACACAAGAAGAACCAACGCAAGAAGTGCCGGCGCAAGATTTCGATCTTGGTCTTGATGCAAATGAAAGTGAAGAACCGGAAGCGGCTGATATTACTCCAGAAGCACCAAAACCAGAAGTGCCAGAAAGTGAAGAAGCACCAGTTGAAACTCCAGAAGAGCCAGTACAGGAAACGCCTGTTGCAGAACCTAAACCGGAAGAACCTGCTGCTGAAGAAACACCAGTAGATGCACCAAAGCCAGAGGAAGCACCAGCAGAAGAGCCAAAACCAGAAGGCTTTGCTGATTTAGAACCAACAGATGTTGGCAATGTTTCAGAAGAATCGAAAACTGATTTTGAAGAGTTATATAAAGAATCACAAGAAGTACAAAAAGTTTTAAAGGCCGAAGTTGATGATTTAAAAGAAAAACTTGCTAAGATTGCTAAAGTTTTAGGAGAATAAAAAAAAGTGCTACTCGAGTAGCGCTTTTTTATTTTCATAATCATGAGCAATTTTACTAGCGGCGGAGGAGACAATGGCACAGACAATATCATCTAAAAAGGTATGACATGCCGCTCCTTCCTTGCCCGCTTTTTCTAAGATGCCAACAATACCGGGCTTCGTTTTATCTAAATAACCAAAGTTAGTAAGGGCGATGGAGCCATGAACATTAACAATACTAAGAGCCAGTATTTCATCAATACCATATAAAGAATAGTCTTTTTTTATGACTTCATTTATTTCGTTTAAAGAGTTATTTTCAGCCGCTACATCTAATTCAATGCCGGTTAAAATAGTGAAAGCAACTTCCCGCTTTTCTAAAACTTCATCAACGGCCGTAATACAGTCATCAAGATGGAGGGTTGGACAGTATTTTTTTTGCAAATCAAAAACTAAAAGAGCAATATCTTCAATACTAACTCCGCGTTGGGTTAGTTTTTTTCTTGATAATTCACGATAATTATTCATGGATTTGTTCAACCGCTTTTACATCGGGCACTTCATTTTTGATGGCTGATTCAACACCTTCTTTTAAAGTAACGTGTGCCATTTGGCATCCCTGACATGCTCCTGATAGTTTTACATAAACAATATTGTTTTCATACTTTACAAATTCAATGTCACCACCATCGTTTTGAATATAGGGACGAATTTCGGCAATGACTTCTTTTATCTTTTTTTCTTCTTCCATTTTTTCACCTCTTTTTCATTATAATATAAAAATAATTAATAGTAAAACAAAAATTAAGATTATGTTATAATACAAAAAAAGGAGAAATCTTATGAGTAAATATAAGAAAGGAAAGATTGTTATTGGGGTTGTCTCAGGAATTGAAACTTATGGTATTTTTGTCAAATTTGAAGAGTATTATAGTGGTTTAATTCATATTTCTGAAATATCAGATCGTTTTGTAAGTGATATTAATCAAGTAGCCAAGGTTGGCGATGAGATAGTTGTGGAAATTTTGGCGGTTGATGAAAAGAATTATCGCTTGTCTTTGAGTTTGAAAAATGTCAAGCGGAAACCGCGAAAAAAAAGAAGCAAAATCAAGGAAACGCCGACAGGATTTAAAACCTTGTCTAAAAAGCTATTACAATGGATTGACAATAACCTTGAAAACAAATGATAAAGTTCCTAATTTTTATTGACAAAAATATTTATTAGTGTTATATTTAATTACGTCGAGCAAGTTGGGGCGATTAGCTCAGTTGGTTAGAGCACTTGCCTTACAAGCAAGGGGTCACTGGTTCGAGTCCAGTATCGCCCACCAGCCGGAATAGCTCAATT
>PXDA01000071.1 GCA_003566505.1 Mollicutes bacterium | reverse complement strand
AATCGATAAAACCCGGCCTCGCAAAGTAATTTCACCGGTCATCGCGACATCACTTGGCACTTCATAGTTGCCTAAAACACTAATCATTCCCGTTGTGATTGCTATTCCAGCACTAGGTCCATCTTTTTTAACCGCACCCTCTGGCACATGAATATGAATATTATTTTTAACAATATTATCATAATCAATATTATATTTTTTATGATTTGATTTAATATAACCAAGCGCAATTTGCGCACTTTCTTTCATAACGTCACCTAATGAACCAGTTAAGACCAAATTACCTTCACCTTTGTATAAATTAACTTCAATTGGTATAATATCGCCACCAAAATAAGTATACACTAGACCATTAACGATACCAACATCTTTTTTCAACACTTTTTCATCAGTAAAATATTTTGGTTGTCCTAAATATTTAATTAATGATTTACTAGTAATTTGATAATTTTTTTCTTTTTTCTTAATAACCATGTCATAAACAATTTTACGAACAATTTGTGATAATTGTCGTTCTAATTCACGAACACCAGCTTCTCTTGTATAGTTATTAATAATTTCTAAAATGACTTTATCACTTAAAGATATTTTTTTTCTTTTTAAGCCATGATTATCACAAATTTTGGGCAGGAGATGGTTTTTGGCTATATACAGTTTTTCGTATTCCGTATAACCCGCTAAATTAATTACTTCCAAGCGATCACGTAATGCTTCGGGAATATGATCAACATAATTAGCGGTAGTAATAAACATAACATCAGAGAGATCAAATGTTTCTTCAACATAATTATCACTAAAATATTGATTTTGTTCCGGATCAAGCACTTCTAATAAAACACTAGCTGGATCACCTTTAATGTCCTTTGTCATTTTATCGACTTCATCAATTAAAAACAAAGGATTGGCAGTGCCGGCTTTTTTAATTCCTTGAATAATTCTTCCCGGTGATGATCCTAAATAAGCACGGCGGTGACCAATTAATTCCGCCTCATCATTGACACCCCCGACCGACATTTTAACAAATTTTCTTTTGATTGCCTCGGCAATACTAAAAGCTAAACTAGTTTTCCCAACACCTGGTGGTCCAACTAAACATAAAATGGGGCCACGTAAGCTTTTGGTTTGTTGCTTTACTGCTAAAAATTCTAAAATTCTCGTTTTAACTTTTTCTAAACCATAATGACTATCATCTAAAGCTTTTTCCACATTCTTTAAATTTTCATTGTCTTTCGTTTTTTCTTGCCAGGGCAGGTTCATTAACCAATCAATATAATTAGATACCATATGTACTTCCGGTGAAGTCGGTGGCAGCATTTCATAACGTTTTAACTCCGTTTGAACACGATCTTTTATTCTTTGCGGGGCTTTTAATTTCAATAAACGATCACGCAAATCAGCCAGTTCGTCTTCTTTTGAACTGCCTTCTCCTAATTCTTCTTTGATAACTTTCATTTTTTCCCGTAAAATATATTCTTTTTGATGTTTATCTAATTCTGATTTTACTTTAACATCAATCGCTTTTTCAATATTAAGTTTCTCTTTTTCTTTCGTTAAATCTTCTAAAATCATTTTCGCTCTTTTTTGTGGATCAGTTTGCATCATATAAATCATCGCACGATTATGCGATAGTGGTAAAAAAGCGGCTACCATATCAGTAAGACGTGATAAATTATCGATTTTTGCTAATACTTCTAAAACTTTATTATTAATATATGGAATATTACGCACATAATGATCGACTTCATCATATATTTGTTGAACTAATTTAGTTTCTGTCTCCTTTTTAATTGTTGGTTCTTCAAATTTTTGCGCAATAACTTCAATATTTTCTGGTGTATCAGCATTAATATATTCCATAACGGTCGCCCGCGTATAGCCCCGAATAATTACTTGTAAATTACCATTAGGTAACTTCACTTTATTAACAATTTTAGCAATGACACCCATTTGCGGGAAACCATAACTAGCCACTTTTTTATTATCTTCATTAATAATAAAAACCTCATTATTATGAAAATATTCGGCTGTTTCAATAACTTTTTTGCTTTCTTCCATATCAAACTCTAACCGAATATCATTATGCGGAATTAAAACTAATCCTTTTAGTAAAACAACTGGTAAATTTTTCTTCATTTTGCACCTCCGCCAAATTGGCTCTTATTATAATATAAATTACTAAAAAAGTCTATTTATTATTTTATATTAAATTATTTTTTTATGTTATAATATTAACTAGCAAAGGAGGCTTATTATGCATTATTTAAAAAGTTTAGCAATTACTTTACTAGTGGCTATTATATATTTTTATTTTTTCCTGCCCCCTATTAATCCTACTTGTTTTTCATTCTGGATTTTTATCGTTATTTTAATGGTCGTTTTTGCCATTAGCGCTTTTTCATTAAATACCATTACTATTATTACAAACGCTAATACGCTTGATTTACGACTTTTTAAAATAGGGCGGGGTCCAATGAGTTTTTTAATCGCCATTTTAATTATCTTTGGTGGCATCATAGTTACTAATATCGTCCTATCACCGCTTTTTATTCCAGATGCTTATGCTAATCGTATTGATATTAATGAAGACAATGTTTTTCATGAAGATGTCGAACCAGTTGATTTTAATACCTTGCCGGTTATTGATAAAGCATCTAGTATTCGTTTAGGCGACCGTGTTATGGGTGAACTACCAGATTTAGTTTCCCAATTTGATGTTTCAAAATTATATACGCAAATCAATCATCAGGGTGAAATTATGCGCGTTACACCGTTAGAATATAGTGACTTTTTCAAATACTTTAACAACCGTCACGAAGGTACTGCGGGCTATATCAAAGTTAATTCGGTAACCGGGGAAGCGCAATTAGTACGCTTAGATGATGGTATGAAATATGTCAATTCCGCTATTTTAAATCAGAAGTTAGACCGGAAGCTACGCTTTACTTATCCAACAAAAATATTTGGGGGCAAATACTTTGAACTTGATCCAGACGGAAATCCTATTTGGGTTGTGCCAACCATCCAATACGCTGGTGTTAATATCCGGCCATCAGTTGAAGGAGTCATTATTTTAGATCCTGTTACCGGCGATTCTGACTATTATCCTGTTGATGAAGCACCAAAATGGATCGACCATGTTTATCCTTCAAAATTGATTACTGAAAAAACAAATGACTGGGGTCGTTATAAAGAAGGATTTTGGAACTCACTGTTTGGACAACGCAATGTCGTACAAACCACAAGAGGCTATAATTACACCATAATTGATGATGATGTTTATTTATATACTGGTATTACTTCGGTCATTGGTGATGAATCTAATCTCGGATTTATTTTAACTAACTTAAGAACCCGGGAAACGAATTTTTATACCGCACCTGGTGCCGAAGAATATTCAGCACGCGCCAGTGCACAAGGACAAGTGCAACATATGAACTATAATGCTACTTTCCCACTGCTCGTTAATGTTAAAAATCGCCCGACATATTTTCTTTCTTTAAAAGATCAAGCCGGCTTAGTAAAAATGTATGCATTAGTTGATGTGCGTGACTATCAAAAAGTCGTTGTAACCGATATTACCGAAAGTGTCGAACAAGCAATTATTAACTATATTGGTGATCAACTAGATGATGATAGTTTAATAGAAGAAACTATTACAATTGCGGAAATTACTACGGCTGCAATTGATGGCACAAGTTATTATTTTATAACCGATGATAACAATGATCGTTTTATTACGAGCATCAAAACCAACCAAAAACTATTACCTTTCCTCCAACCTGGCGATCAAATTATTATCCGTTATTATGATCGTGATGAGGAAGTAACAGAAATTCTTGTTTTAACAAAATAAAAGCAGATTAACATCTGCTTTTTTTATGCCCATTCAATATCATGTGGGTTTTTGCGTTTATTAATTTCATCACTAAATATTTTACCACTATTCATTTTAATAACCCGATCACCAATTTCGGCAATACCAGGATTATGGGTTACTAATATAATTGTCGTCCCCATCTTTTCATTTATTTCCACTAATTTGTCTAAAACGTTCTTGCCCATTTCTTCATCGAGGGCGCCCGTTGGTTCATCACAAAATAATACTTCCGGATTTTTTGCAACAGCTCGAGCAATAGAAACACGTTGCTGTTCACCACCTGATAATTGATAAACTGATTTAGTTTGATGCTTCTCTAAACCAACCACATTAATTAAATCAGCAATATCAATTTTATTTTGGGCGACATAACTACCAATTAAAATATTTTCTTTAACATTTAAATATTCCAATAAATTATAGTTTTGAAAAATAAAACCCGATTTTAAACGACGATGGTTAGTTAAATGCCGGTCACTAAATTTAACAATGTTTTTTTCATCATAATATATCGCACCGGAACTAACACGATCAAGTCCTGATACAACATTTAACAAAGTTGTTTTGCCTGATCCAGAAGGTCCTAAAACCGTTACTATTTCGCCTTTTTTAATGCTTAAAGACACATCACATAAAGCGTAGAAAGACTTATTTTCCACTTGATAGATTTTATTTACTCTTTCTAAAATAATTTCTTGCATCTAATCACCTATTCTCTTTTTAACGCTTCTGAAAGCGAAATTTTATTTAAAACCCGACGAGAAAAACCAATTCCCAAATAATATGCTATTAAAATTGCTATTAAACCAACAACCCCTTGGAAAATAGAAATTTGAACGGGAATAACAAACCCAATATCTTCTGCTAAATAGTCTAAAATAAATTTTACTAAATTAATCATAATAGGAATTGAAATTAAATAAGCAAAAATAATAAAGGGCGTATAAATATTTAAAATAATATCACCAATTTCCCGATTCTTATATCCCAAAACCTTCATCAACGATATATTTTTGCGATTTTCTTCAACAATAACATTAGCAATAACCAGCATAATGATAAAAGCCATCACCGCCGCAAAAGTAGTGATAATATAAATAACATAATCAAAGGCTTCAATTTCACTTTTGATATTTTCTTCTAATTCTCTAATGCTAAAAATACCTTCAATTTTATCTAGTTCATCTTCATCAATCGCACCAGTATCACGATACTTATCATCAACACTATATTTTACATTATAAACAGTTTCTTCAAAACCATATAGCGAACTTAAATATTCGCGATCAACGAAAACAGTACGAGCAAAATAATCTTGATAAATACCAGCAATAATAAATTTATGTTCTTCATCATTAATTTCAAAATATAATCGATCATCTTTATTAAGGTTATTTAATTCTGCTAAGCGATAAGAAATGATGATATTTTCGTCTCCTAATTTAGGAACTAAATCATTTTCTTCTTCATCAACAATTTTCATATATTGCGGGGTGTCAACACCACTTAAGGTGACGGTTATTTCTTCTTCAAAATCAATTTCCGTGCCATCGGCAGCTACCATTTTACTAATATTATTTTCAAAATTTAAAAATAAATCATCCTCTTCGGCTTCATCATCTAAAAAAGTATTATAACTAACAATATGATCAAATTTCATATTACCAAAAGTTTGATCTAATATTTCCGTAAAAAGACCATTACCAATCATAAACAAGGTTATTAATAAACCAGAAAATAATGACACCAATGAAACAATTAGTAACTTACCAAAAGAACGAAAGGCAAGCGAATATTTAAAACGTGTGCGAAAGGCTGCTCTTCGTAATATTTTATTGACCGAGCGTGCTAAAAAATTAACCTTTAAATTACTACCTTCTTTTAATAAAAACAAAGGTGGTTTTTTAACCATTAAAAAGGCCACTGCGAAACTAACAATTGCTAAAAGACCGAGCGGAAGTAAAAAAATACGACTAAAATACTCCCATGTAATTTGATAGTCTGGTAACGGGAGATTGTAGTAACTGACATAGACCGAAATTAATGGTTCAGATAAAAAGACCCCGGCAAAATATCCTAGGACACAACCAAATAAAACACCGATTAAAGGGTATACTAAATAACTACTAGCAATCGCACTAGCACTATAACCAATCGCTTTTAAAATACCAACTTGGTTTTTTTCATTTTCAATTCGTTTTTTAACAATTATTAAAATAATGACCGCACTAATCGCTAATAAAACATTAACAAAAGCATTAGTAAAAATTTTATTTGGCTCAATATCAGCCTGAATAGTGTCAACGCGCATTAAACGAATAAAATTTTCGGTATTCATGCTAATGGCTTCTTCGCTCATAATACCTTCTTCACCAAAAATAGGACCTTTGCGGTAACTACGATTACGAAATTCGTATTCTTCATCTAAACGCGCACTAAAAAGCTTGCTTTCCGTGCCACTAAACTTTTCATAAGTTGCTTCATTCATAAGAAAAATATTATTATTTTCTTCATCAAAGAAAGGCGTACTAATTGTCATAATTGGATATATATAATCAGATAAAAACATTGTGCCGACAATTTCATATTTTTGCTCATTGACTTCATACTCATCACCAATAGCTAAATCATTAACTTGCGCATAATTTGATAAAATAGCAACCTCGTTATCAGCCTTTGGAAAATCACCACTTACTAAATAAGGTTTATTAATAAGCCGATCTTCATCGTAAGGAACCGCTTTATAATATTTATTACCATCAGTACGTAGTTTACTTTTCGTTAACTCATAAATAAAACCATATTCATCAGCAATCTCATCAATTTCTTCTTTATTTAAATAAACTTGCAAATTGTAACGCGAAAAAATGGAACGCAAAAAAAGCATTGTTTGCGAATCACAATCATCAGGCAAACATAAGCGTGCCTGTTGTACTGTTAATGCCTCGTCATCAGTTAAATCTTTATCATCTAAAAGATCCAAATCATCAATATCAATTTTTTCTAAAGTGGGCACAAAACTGAAATGTTCGACATTTTGTTCCACTAGATAATCATAATAACCTTCCTCTACCCGACTTACCGCCGCATTAGTTGCAACATATAAGGTAGTAGCAATTGCTAATAACAAAATTATCGCAATAATTTGAATTTTCTTCTGCCACAATCCTTTTAAAGCATTTAAAAATAATAATGACATTATACCCACCTCAATTCGGCAGCAGCCACTCTTTTTTTATTACTATATTGTTCTACAATTTTGCCACTGTTCATTTTCACAACCGTATGAGCAATTTTAGCAATACTAGGATTATGAGTCACGATAACAATCGTGGTGTGCTGATCACGATTAATTTCTTGTAATTTTTCTAATACTACTTTACCGATTTTTTCATCCAAAGCACCGGTTGGTTCATCACAAAAAATAACTTCCGGATTTTTAACTAAAGAACGCGCAATTGCCACCCTTTGCATTTGACCACCCGATAATTGATAAGGGTATTTATCTTTTTGTTCTGACAAATCCATTTTTTGCATAATTTCATAAATATCACAATCATTTTGATGAGTCTTGCCCAACTCAATATTTTCAAAGGCAGTTAAAGTCGGCATTAAATTATAACTTTGAAAAATAAAACCGACATCACGATAGCGATATTCTGCTAAAGTTTCAGCACTTTTGTTATTCAATTCTTCTTGATAATAACACACTGTACCGGAAGTAGGATAATCCAAGCCCGATAAGACATTTAAAAGGGTTGATTTGCCAGAGCCAGAGGGTCCTAAAACAACCACAATCTCACCCTTTTTGATTTGCAAATCAACCCCATCAAGAGCAACATTACGCTCATTATAAATTTTTTTCACATTTTTTAAGGTGTAAATATTAAGCATAAACTATTCCTCCTGTTCTTCCGGTAGTACTTGCTCTTCCATAAAATAAACAATTACAACTTGGTCATTCAATTCATAAATGTCTGTTCCTGGTGTAACACTTTGTTCACTTATTTTCCCAGCCATTTCCTCATTATAATTAGGATCATCAACTTTTATTTCATTAACTTGCCAATTTAATTGATACTTGTTTTTTACTGTATTAAATTCAGCATATGATTTTCCTACTAAATTAGGAAACTGACATTCTTCTAATCCTGGTTCTTCCTTACAATCCACTGCTTGTGGTTCTTGTGGTCTTTGATATTCACCAGCAATTCGAATTTTTAATTTATTAACATATGATAAATCAACATTAGCATGGGGATACTGACTAATAAATTGTCCGCTTTGAAATTCACCTTGATGTTCAACAACTTCAAATTCATAAGCTATATTATTATTACGAGCATAGTTTTCAATTTCATTGCGACTATAACCAACAAAACTGGGCAGGAGTGCCATGCGCTCTTCTTGATAAGTTCCTTTACCAATGATGGTTTCTTCATATGATTCGTTAACATTAAAAGCGAAGGCTTCACGTGCTTCTCTTTCCTTTAATCCCAAATTAATATGCATTTCATCTACGACATCCGCAATGCTACCTTGATAAGGAACAAAGTTATATAAATTGCCCCGGGTGCCATGACCAGTAGGAGGATGATAATCATAAATATATT
>PXDA01000056.1 GCA_003566505.1 Mollicutes bacterium | reverse complement strand
GCGTAGTTTCTTGGATGAACATAGTGAAGGGATTAATGAACGCTTAACTAAAAATAAAGTGCTTACTTTAAAAAAATAGTTACTTTTAATAAAGTAACTATTTTGCTATTAAAGTAGCATAGCCAAACCAAAGAGCGATTAAAATAACAATTATTAGTAAAATAAAACCAGTTAGTTTTAATGTCGCCCCCATATTGCCATATTTTATTTCGCGTTTTATGATATTTTTAAGTTGGGCAAATATAATTATTAGTTTTATAAGTCCTGGAATTTTCGCCATAATATCGCTCCTAAATAATAAAATAAGCGTAACATAAAAATTTTAAATATTCAATTAAAAGATAATATGAAAATACTGTAAAGATATTAAATTTTAGTTGTTTTTTAAAGAAAAAAAAAGAAAATATCTTAAATAAAGTTGTCATAAAGCTTTTTTTTCTATATAATAAGGTTGGTGATATTATGGATTATAAGATAACAACAAAAAATGAATATGAAACAATTGAAGTGGCGCAAAACCTGGAAACAGAAAAATTTCCTAATATGGTGATTTGTTTGAGTGGTGAATTAGGGAGCGGCAAAACAATGTTTGCCAAAGGTTTTGGTGATGCTATGGGCGTTAAAGAGGAAATAACTTCGCCAACTTTTTCCATTGTGAAAGAATATGAAGGCGAGTTAGCATTATATCATATGGATGTTTATCGTCTTGATGGTGAATTAGCGGGTATAGATTTAAATGAATATTTAGCCAAGGGTGGTGTAACCATTATTGAATGGGCGGATACGATTAAAGAATCTTTACCAAAAGAACGCTTAGATATTGATATTAAAATTATTGATGAAAATAAACGAGTTTTAGTTTTAAAACCACATGGTGAAAAATATGTTGATTTATGCGAGGGCGTTTTGTGAAAATTTTATTTTTAGACACGGCCTCTTTTTTTGTTAATATTGCTATTATTGATGGTGATAAAATAATCCATCATCAAGAAAAAAACGATCATAAATTATCTGAGCGTATTTTTTTTATGCTTGAAAAAGTTTTTGCTGATGCTAATATTAAACCAATTATGATTGATAAAATATACGTTACTAATGGTCCCGGTTCTTTTACTGGTATTCGTGTTGGTCTTAGTATTGCCAAAACTTTTGCTTGGCAGCAACAAATTCCCATTTGTGCTTTGTCAACTTTTGCTTTTTATGCTAGTGGTTATCAAAAAGATTTAATTATTAGTTTGCCTGATAAAAATGGTTGGGGATATATGGGCTATTACGGGAGTGATTTAGCAAAAAAAGCGGAGGAATATACGAAAATAGAGGATTTTTTAGGCAAGTATCCACAAGTAAAACATGTTAATTTACAAGCGGAAAAAGAGCCATCAATTGATTTTTATAAGATGCAAAAAATATTTGCCGAAAAAGAAGATAAAGTTCATGCTATTGCACCAAATTATTTAAAAAATTTAGGTTATCAAAAAATGACAGGTGATCAAAATGAATGATAAATATATTTTAGCTTTGGAAACAAGTTGTGATGAAACAAGTGTCGCAATTGTGAAAAATGGCTATCAAGAAATAGCTAGTGTTATTATGTCACAAGTTAATGAACATGAGGCATATGGTGGTGTGGTGCCAGAAATAGCAAGTCGCACCCATGAAAAGAATATAACTTGGGCGTTAGAAAAAGTTTTAACTGATGCTAACTTACGGTTAAAGGATATTGATGCCATTGCGGTTACTTATGGACCAGGCTTAATTGGTTCTTTGTTGGTAGGATTAATGGTTGCCAAAACACTTGCCTGGTTAAATGATATTCCCTTAGTGCCAGTTCATCATATTGCAGGACATATTTATGCTAGTAATCTAGAAACTAAAATGCCTTTTCCTTTAATGGCTTTAGTAGTAAGCGGTGGACATACAGAATTAATATATATGAAAGAGGATTACTCTTTTGAAAAAATTGGTGGGACCTTAGATGATGCGGTTGGCGAGGCTTATGATAAAGTCGCCCGTTTATTAGATTTGGGTTATCCTGGTGGTCCCATAATTGATCAAAGAGCGCAAAAAGGCGATGATAATTATGATCTGCCATATCCTTTAGATGATGATAGTTTTAATTTTAGTTTTAGTGGCTTAAAAAGTGCTGTTACTAATTTAATTCATAATGAAAAGCAAAGAGGAAATACAATTAATAAAGATGATTTAGCGCACTCGTTTCAAAAAAGAATTATTGATGTTTTAGCAAAAAAAACTATTAAAGCAATGCAAATTTATCAAGTCAATAATTTAGTGTTAGTTGGTGGTGTTGCTGCTAATTCAAGTTTGCGCGAAGAATTAAAAAATCGTTGCCAAAATGAAGGGTTTCATTTTATTGTACCTAAAGTAATTAATTGTACTGATAACGCCGCCATGATTGCAGCGGCGGGTTATTTTGCTCTACAGCTTAATCATTGTTTTGATGAAAAAATGGTTGCAAAATCAGTTTGTGAATTAACATCGGAAAATGAATAATATAGTTAACATTAACTATATTTTTTTTATAAAAAAATATAAATTGTTAATAAAAAATTAGTTTTATGATAAGATTATATCAGGTGATAAAATGCTCGAAAAATTAAATGAACAACAAAAAAAAGCGGTCCAAATCACGAAAGGACCACTTTTAATAATAGCTGGTGCTGGTAGTGGTAAAACCAAAGTTTTAACGACTAAAATTGCTTATTTATTAGCTGAAGAATTAGCATTGCCACAAGAAATTTTGGCGATTACTTTTACTAATAAAGCAGCCAAAGAAATGCAAATGCGTATTAGAGGAATGGTTGGTAAAAAAGCCAATGAAATGCAAATATCGACCTTTCATTCTTTTGGTGTTCGTATTATTCGGGAAAATTATACGCGTTTATCATATAGTCGTAATTTTACTATTTTTGATGCTAGCGATAGTTTAACACTTGTAAAAAAAATCTTGAAGGAAAAAAACCTTGATCCCAAAATGCATAATCCGAAAAATATTAAAAATAGAATCAGTAGTTGTAAAAATAATTTAGTAACTGCTGAAACATTTAAAAAATATATTAATAGTTATCATGATGAAATATTTCAAAGCGTGTTTGCAAAATATGAAGAAAAATTAAAAAAAAGCAATGCCGTTGATTTTGATGATTTATTATTAAAACCAATTGAGTTGTTTCAAAAATATCCGGCGGTTTTAGCAGAATATCAAAAATTATTTAGATATATCTTAATTGATGAATATCAGGATACTAACGAAGCACAATATGTCTTGGTAAAAAAATTAGTTAACAAAGAACAAAATATTTGTGTTGTCGGTGATGAATCACAATCGATCTATGGTTTTCGCGGTTCTAATTATCGTAATATTTTAAACTTTGAAAAGGATTTTCCCAAATGCCAGCAAGTGGTTTTAGAAAAAAATTATCGTTCAACGCAAAATATTTTAGATGTTGCCAATCAAGTAATAAAATATAATGCGCGCAAAAAAGAAAAAAAATTATGGACTGATAAAGAAGCTGGTGCCGAAGTAGTAGTTAATGTTTTATTAGATGAACATCAAGAAGCTGAATATGTCGCCCAAACCATTAATGATTTAAAAAACCAAGGGGCGGATTTAAACGAAATTGCTATTTTATATCGCACCAACGCCCAATCACGAGTTTTTGAAGAAACTATTTTAAGAAAGGGCTTACCCTATCGTATTGTTGGTAATGTTCATTTTTATCATCGCAAAGAAATCAAAGATTTATTAGCATATTTGAAATTAATTTATAATGTAAATGATGATGTCTCTCTCTTACGCATTATTAATGAACCAAGTCGTAAAATTGGTCCGAAATCACTGGCTGATTTAGAGCAAAGAGCACAAGCAAGCAACGAAGTTTTATTTGCTGCTTTAACGACCGAAAAGGAACTAACATTTAAAAATTTAATTACGGAACTAAGACAATTAAGTAATGAAGTTAGTTTGACAGAGTTAGTTGAGGAAACTCTGCAACGTAGTGGTATGCGGGAAGAATTAGAAAAAGAGAATAGTGCTAAGGCAGAAGTGCGCTTAGAAAATCTTGAAGAATTTAAATCAATTACTAAAGATTTTGAGGAAAAATATGGTATAATATCATTAGAAGATTTTTTGGCAGAGATTAGTTTAGTAACAGATGTTGTCGAATACGAAGAAGATATCCCGCAAATTACTTTGATGACTATTCATGCTGCAAAAGGGTTGGAATTTAAATATGTTTTTGTGGTTGGCATGGAAGAAGATCTTTTGCCGCATGCTAATTCACAAGGCGATCTTGAAGAACTCGAAGAAGAAAGAAGATTATGCTATGTAGCATTAACACGCGCTTGTGAACAATTGTATATTACGTATACCAAAAACCGCCAATTATTTGGTCGTCGCACTTTAAGTATTCCGAGCCGTTTTATTGATGAAATGAATCTTATGACTTGTGAAGAAGTAACGGTTAATAATACTAACAGTGATGATAATATTGATGAGGATATTGAATTTACTGTTGGTGAAAAGGTTGTTTCCGATAAATATGGACAAGGCATTATTGTTGAAGTTAGTAATGACATCTTAACCATTGCATTTGCGAAAGATGTTAAAAAATTTATTAAAGGTCATAAAAGTATAAAAAAGGTTAAGGAGGAATAAAATGTTTTTATTTAATTTATCACTTTTTCAAGAATTTACTCGTTCGGTAGAAGACACGTTTGAAGGACCGATAGACTTTATTCGTGATCATCATCAAAACCCATTATTGTGGTTAGTGTTTTTCTTTTTAGGTATTGCGATTTTTCATGCGACTTATAACGCTTTGGAGAAGGAAAAATAGTGAAGAAAATAAAAAAAGCGGTTATTCCCATTGCTGGATTTGGTACGCGTTTTCTTCCCTTTACTAAAGCAGTGCCGAAAGAAATGTTGCCGATAGTTGATACACCGGTTATTCATTTTATCGTGCAAGAGGCAATTGCTAGTGGTATTGAAGAAATATTATTTATTACTAATAATCAGAAAAAGACAGTCGAAGATTATTTCGATCGCAATTATGAACTAGAAGGAACTTTACTTGAAAAAAATGCGTCTGATAAATTAATAAAAATACCAACCTTAGAGCAAAAAGTAAAAATTTATTTTATGCGACAAAGGGAAGCAGCTGGTAGTGGTGCGGCGGTGCGTTTAGCTGCTGATTTTGTTGGTGATGAATACTTCGCTGTTTTATATGGCGATGATCTTTTTTTTACTAACCCGCCTGCTTTGAAGCAATTAATGGCTATTTGTGAAAAAAAACAATGTTCGGTTTTAGGTTGTAAAGAAATTAGTGACTCGCAAAAATATCTTTATGGTATTATTGAATGTGATGAAACAGGACGTGTTCAAAACTTTCATGAAAAACCAAAAGAAGGAGTTACAAACAGTAATTTAGCTAGTTTAGGACGTTATATTTTATCGCCAAATATTTTTGCAAAAATTACTGATCAATACCAAAACGGTAAAGAAGTATATCTTACCGATGCCTTTTTAAGATTGATGAAAGAAGAAGAATTTGTTACTTGTACGATTGCTGGTCGCCATTATGATACTGGTAATAAAAGTGAATATGTAAAAGCAGTTATTGATTATGCCAAAGAGCATGCAGAAATAAAGGAAGATATTAAAAAATATATTGAAAAAGCAAGGTGAAAAGATGACAAGGAGAATTAGAAATTTTGCCATTATCGCGCATATTGATCATGGTAAGAGTACTTTAGCAGATCGCATTTTAGAAAAAACGCAAGCCATAACCGATCGGCAAAGTAAAAAACAATTACTTGATGATATGGAATTAGAGCGCGAACGGGGTATTACCATAAAATTAAATGCTGTCCAATTAAATTATCATTATCAGGATGAGGATTATTTATTGCAATTAATTGATACTCCGGGACATGTTGATTTTTCTTATGAAGTAAGTCGTAGTTTGGCGGCCTGTGAGGGCGTTCTTTTAATTGTTGATGCCGCCCAAGGCATTGAAGCCCAAACATTAGCTAATTTATATTTAGCATTAGAGCATGATTTAGTTATTATTCCGGTAATCAATAAAATAGATTTACCAAATGCTGATGTGGCAAGTGTTAAACAAGATTTAATCAATAGTTTTGGTTTTGATGAAGATGATATTATTTTAACAAGCGCCAAAACAGGTGAGGGAATTGAAACTATTTTAGAAACCATTATTAATAAAGTGCCAGCGCCACCAATTGATGATGAAGCACCTTTAAAAGCTTTAATTTTTGATAGTTTTTTTGATTCTTATCGGGGTGTAATTGTTAATGTTCGTATTTTTTCGGGAACGGTAAAAAAAGGTGATGAAATTACTATGATGTCATCACAAGCTAATTATGTGGTAAGCGCTTTAGGTATTAATAATCCTTTTGCTGAAGAAAAAGAAAGTTTAAAAAGTGGCGAAGTTGGTTTTGTTGTTGCTAATATTAAAAAAATTGATGATGTTCAAGTTGGTGACACGCTAACTTTAAAAAACAATCCAGCCACGGAACCATTACCCGGCTACCAGCCCATGAAACCAATGGTTTATTGTGGCTTTTATCCTTTGGAAAATAATAAATATGAAGCGTTGAAAAATGCTTTAGAGAAATTAAAATTAAATGATTCGGCTTTAGTTTATACTGCGGAAACTTCGCAAGCATTGGGCTTTGGCTTTCGGGTTGGTTTTTTAGGACTGCTTCATATGGAAATTATTCAAGAACGTTTAAAGCGTGAATTTAAATTGGCATTAATTACTACCATGCCATCGGTTATTTATCAAGTTTATTTAAATGATGGTCAAGTAATTAAAATTGAAAACCCAACTAATTTACCAGAGCGAACAAAAATAAAAGAAATTCACGAACCGTTTGTTAAATTAAATATTATTGTTCCCGCTAGTTATATTGGTGCTGTAATGGAAATTTGCCAAAAACGAAGGGGCGTTTATCAAACAATGGAATATTTAGATGAGAAACGGGTTAATATTCATTATCAAATACCCCTTTTGGAAATAGTGTATGATTTTTTTGAAAAATTAAAATCAGTCACGAGTGGTTATGCTTCGCTTGATTATGATTTAGCGGGATATCAAGCAAGTGATTTAGTGAAAATGGATATTTTAATTAATAATGAAGCAGTTGATGCTTTAAGTATGATAGTTCATCGTGATTTCGCTCAAAAAAGAGGTCGTAGTTTAGTTGATAATTTACAAAACTTAATACCTCGGCAGCAATTTGAAGTGCCGATTCAAGCAAGCATTGGTAGTCGCATCATCGCCCGCTCTAATGTGCGCGCAATTCGCAAAAATGTTTTAGCGAAGTGCTATGGTGGCGATGTTACCCGCAAAAGAAAGCTGTTAGAAAAACAAAAAGAAGGAAAACGGAAAATGAAAAAAGTTGGCAATGTAGAAATTCCCGAAGAAGCTTTTTTAGCCGTTTTAAGTATTGATAATGACTAAAAAGGAGGAAAATATGAAAGTAAGAACTAGATTTGCACCCTCACCAACCGGTATGATGCATGTTGGCAATTTACGCACGGCTATTTTTGCCTATTTGATTAGTAAAAAAAATCAAGGTGATTATATTTTAAGAATTGAAGATACTGATCAGGAAAGAAGTGTTGAAGGTGCACTAGAATTTATTTATGATACTTTACGTTTGTGTCATATGGAAGTTGATGAAGGACCTTTAACTGGTGGTGATTATGGACCTTACATTCAAAGTGAACGGTTAGCAATTTATCCTAAATATGCGAAAAAATTAGTGGCACAAGGCGATGCTTACTATTGTTTTTGTGATGAAAAACGGTTAAGTAGATTAAGAAAAGAAGCCGAAGATAAAAAGGTTGCTTTTCTCTACGATGGTTTATGTCGTCATTTAACAAATGAAGAAGCAGAAAAACGAATTGCTGCTGGTGAAAAACCAGTTATTCGTCAAAAAATACCGCAAGAAGGGGAGACAGTTTATGATGATTTAGTTTATGGTCGTATGGTTTTTCAAAATGAATTATTAGAAGATCAAATTCTAATGAAATCAGACGGTTACCCTACTTATAATTTTGCTAATGTCGTTGATGATCATTTAATGGCGATTACCCATGTTGTTCGTGGTAATGAATATTTAACAGCAACTCCCAAATATAATTTATTATATGATCAATTAGATTTTAACAAACCGACTTATATTCATTTGCCGATGGTAGTCGATGAAGGGGGGAAACGCTTGGGAAAAAGACATGGTTCGGTTTCTTTTATGGAATTATATCGCATGGGCTATTTGCCAGAAGCGGTTGTTAATTATTTAGTTTTATTAGGATGGAAACCAGAATCAACGAAAGAAATTTTTTCTTTGTCAGAATTAATAACTGAATTTGATCCAAAAAGAATTAATAAAGCGCCTGCTAAATATGATATAAAAAAATTACAATGGGTTAATGCTCATTATATAAAAAAATTATCATTAGATGAACTTTATGCTATAACTTATCCTCACCTAGAAGAAGCTTATGGTCAACAAGATGAAAAATGGGCGCGTCATTTAGTGAAAATTTATCAAAATCATATTAGTTATGGACAAGAAATTGTGACGGTAACTGATATTTTCTTTCAAGAAAAATTAACTGTTACTGAGGAAGCGCGGCAGTTTTTACAAGATGAAGACAAAGCGCAAGATG